>JABSPR010000407.1 GCA_013214975.1 Flavobacteriales bacterium | reverse complement strand
ATAATAAAGAGAGAGCTAGATTTATAAATGGCTTAATGGAATTGAATAAAGAAAGTATAACTCTTTATAATATACCTTTTGAAGAATGTTCCAAATATGAACAGGGCAAACTATTAAACAGCCTTCAAGAAGGTGAGTCTAAGGGTATCATTTTAAAAATACGTACCAAGATATTTGGTACTACTTTTTTTAGTACGCTAAAAAGATTAACCATTGAAGGTTACTGTACTTCTGAACTGGGAGCAACGAATCATCTTGCATACAAACAAATTCCTGGAGATTTTTACGAGTTAAATATGTTATCTGAAAAACAAAAATCATGGGCAACAAAATAACGAATACACTTACTACTAAAACGAACAACTATTTTGATGCTATTGTAGTAGGATCAGGTATTAGCGGGGGGTGGGCCGCAAAAGAATTAAGTGAAAATAACCTTGAAACTTTGGTTCTCGAAAGAGGAGAAAATGTTGATCATATAAAGGATTATAGTACAGCATTGATGAATCCATGGGATTTTAAGTATAGAAATAATATGTCAAAATCAGACTTGTCAGAACAACCTATTCAGAGTAGCCATTGTAATGCTGGTAACAAACATTTTTTTGTAAACGACAAAGAGAATCCATATATACAAGAAAAAACGTTTAAATGGATAAGAGGGTATCAGGTTGGAGGTAGATCTTTAACATGGGGTAGGCAGTGCTACCGATTCTCTGACTTAGATTTTGAGGCCAATAAAAATGACGGCCATGGGGTTGATTGGCCAATTCGGTATAAGGATCTATCCCCATGGTATAACTACGTGGAATCATACATTGGAGTTAGCGGTGAGAAGGAAGGTTTATCTCAATTACCGGATGGTATTTTCTTGCCACCTATTGGGTTTAATACAATTGAGAGACATTTAAAAGATAATGCTTCATCCTATTCAAGAACTCTTAAAGTAATACAGAGCAGAGTCGCCAATTTAACCGAAAATAAAAATGGGAGGTTGAAATGTCAATATAGAAATTTATGTAGTAGAGGGTGTCCATATACAGCATATTTTAGTAGTAATGGTGTAACGCTAAAAGATGCAGAACAAACAGGGAAAATGACGCTAAGGGTTAATTCGATCGTTAAAGAAGTGATTTTTGATAGTGAAAAGAACAAGGCCATTGGTGTTCGAATTATTGATGCCAAAACAAAACAAGAAAAAGAGTACTATGCTGAAATAATATTTTTGAATGCCTCAACAATTGCAACAGCCGCGATTCTTCTGAATTCTACATCGGAAAGGTTTCCAAATGGGTTAGGTAATTCAAGTATGCAGCTAGGTCATAATCTAATGGATCATGTAGTAACGTCAGGTGTTACTGCTGATCATAATGGGTATTTAGACAAATACTATTACGGGAGATCTCCTGGTTCAATTTATATCCCTCGTTTTCAAAATTTGCAAGGCCAGAAGAAGGAAAAGAACTTTTTAAGAGGTTATGGCTTACAAGGTAAAGGAGAGCGAAAGAATTGGTCTAATAGAGAGCTTGTAGGCATTGGCTCTGATTTAAAGGACCAACTGTGTAGTCCGGGAAAGTGGGGTATTTGGTTGGGAGGTAGAGGTGAAACATTGCCATATTACTCAAATCATATGAGTTTAGATAAAAATAAGTTTGATAGCTGGGGAATGCCTTTAATAAAAGTTGATTTTGAATTTAAAGCAAATGAATTGGCAATGATAGATCATATGAATAAAAGTGCTGAGGACTTACTTGCTAAAACAGGTTTTTCAAATATTAATACATATAGATCTAATCCTATTGCTGGCTCAGCGGTTCATGAAATGGGAACGGCTAGAATGGGGAGAGATAGTAGAACATCAGTTTTAAACGAGAATAATCAGATGCACGATGTGAAGAATGTATTTATTACTGATGGAAGTTGTATGACTTCTTCTGGCTCTCAGAATCCATCGTTAACTTATATGGCACTGACTGCAAGAGCATGTAATTTTGCGGTAAAAGAATTTAAAGCAGGAAGGCTATGAAAAAGAAAATTATTTTGATTTCAGGAGTTCTTATATCTATTGCTGTAATAGTTTATTATCTAGCAATATTAAGGGATAGTTATCCGATTTCAACTACAGGTGTATTATATGTGGTTAATAAAGGAGGCAGCACGATATCTGTATTTGATTTAGCGAAAGGTAAATTGATTAAAGAGTTAATAATAGAGATT
>JABSPR010000406.1 GCA_013214975.1 Flavobacteriales bacterium | reverse complement strand
CGGGTAGTCGACCGCAAACCGCGCACGAGAAATCGAGATCACTCGATCCTCCAACGGCGGACGCATTACCTCTAAAACACTTCTTTTAAATTCCGGTAGTTCATCCAAGAAAAGCACTCCATTATGGGCCAACGAAATTTCTCCCGGTTGTGGATTCTGTCCTCCCCCTACTAAAGCAACATCACTAATTGTATGATGAGGAGAACGAATAGGTCTACTACAAATCAATCCAGAGTTAGAGCCCAATTTATTAGCGACCGAGTGAATCTTGGTTGTCTCTAAGGCTTCCGTTAAACTCAAAGGAGGTAAAATGCCTGGAATCCGTTTGGCCAACATTGTCTTACCTGCTCCAGGTGGTCCTATCATTATTATATTATGCCCACCCGCTGCAGCAATCTCCATTGCACGCTTTACATTCTCTTGCCCTTTTACATCCGAGAAATCGAAATCACTATTACTATTCTTTGCGTTGAACTCGCTCTTAGTATCTACTATTGTAGGAGTTATTTCTGACTCTTTATTAAAGAAGTCCGCTACTTGTTGAATATTCTCAACACCCAATACATTTAATCCTTCTACAATTCCTGCTTCTTTAGCATTCGTTAAGGGTAATATTATTCCTTTAAAATTTTCTTTTTTAGCTTGAAGCGCAATAGGCAAAGCCCCTTTTAACGGCTGCAAACTCCCATCCAGTGAGAGCTCTCCCATAATAACGTAGTCACTAACAGCATCACATTTTATCTGATCGGAAGCGGCTAGAATCCCTACAGCAATTGTGAGATCGTAAAACGAACCTTCTTTTCGAATATCAGCGGGTGCCATATTTACAACAATTCGTCGACCTGGAATCCGATATCCATTATTGGTAAGCGCTGCTTGAATTCGTTGTTGACTTTCTTTAACTGCGTTGTCTGGTAATCCTACCATGAAAAATTTAGCACCTTTACTTATATCAACTTCCACGGTTATCGTGGTGGCCTCAATACCAAAAGTGGCACTGCCGTACGTTTTAACTAACATTGAGAGGAGAGAATAAAATTGTTATGTTTATATGAGATGAAAAATAGAATAAAACGAATCTACTAAGGTTTATTTAAATGACAATGACCAGCCAGTAAAATAACTAACTTCACTAAAGCCAAACAGATATCTATATAGCGTTTGATGAAAATATTTCATTCTCTTCTTTTTCTTATCACTTGCAGTCTTGTAACATTTGGGCAAAATACATCCTATATTCATGGCGGAGCTAAAGACGAGATCGCTTATTCTTTTTGCGTAAACGCTTCTGGAGAATACACAATTGCAGGATCGACAAGAAGTTCTGGCGAGGGTGCAGATGATTTTCTCATTATAAACCTCAGCTCTAATGGTGGACTTAATTGGGAGAAATTTATGGCGGACTCCATTTGGATGTAGCGCGAGATATTATTTCTACAGACGATGGAGGATATGCTGTTGTTGGAAGTAAATGGGATGGCGGATATGGCAGGCAAGACTTCTATCTATTAAAATTGGATGGTTTGGGAAATCAAATTTGGGATTCGTATATCGGAGGGTACAACATGGATGACGGTATATCCTTAAAACAAACATCTGATGGAGGTTATATCATGTCGGGATACACAAGGTCTTATGAATTCCCTGGAGACTATTTCTTAGTTAAAACGGACAATGTCGGCACAGAAGAATGGAGCACCTTTTTTGGCACTAATGGGAAAGACATCGCATTTGATGTAATAGAAACTTCAGAGGGAGACTACCTAGTTACCGGTCTCCAAAATGGGTTTTTTGAATATTCCACATTTGATTTTAAAGAAGCAGACTCTGACATCGGGGTTTATAAAGTGAGTGCTATGGGTGATATTATTTGGGATGCCACCTACGGAGGAGACCAAAACGAACTGGTTGGCCAAACAATAGAATCTCCTAACGGAGGCTATTACATTATAGGTTCTACTCAAAGTCTGGGATCAGGTAGTTTTGACATTTATTTACTGAAAATTGACATATCAGGTAACGTAGAGTGGGAAACCACCTATGGTGATATCCTTTTCGATTATGGCACGTCAATCGACATATCAGATGATAATTTTCTATATATAACTGGAACAACTAACACAGATTCCGAAACGAATAAAACAGATATGATTACCATTAAGGCGGAGCTGGATGGAACAGAAATTTGGACTGCAATTTCGGGAGGTAATGGATCTGAATATGGTAAAAAAATTAAGGCTATAGAATCTGGCTGCGCTGTATTAGGAAACACAAATAGTTATGGTTCTGGATTAATGGATATTTATTTCATCGTGTATTCAGATCAAGGAGAGCCTCAACTATTGAATGTGAATAATTTCGTATTGAACGATTTCGATGTGAATATTTATCCAAATCCAGTATCCGAAGACTTGACAATTTCGGTTTCGGAAAAATATTTATGCGACAACTTCATTTATGAATTATCTACAATGAATGGAGAATTAGTTTACACAAACAAAAGCGGATCAAACAACATTAAACTAACCGTTTCTACCCTTTCACCAGGAATGTATCTCTATAAGATAAAATCAGATTGTGACATAACTGAAGTATCCGGAAAGTTTATTGTTCATTAAATAAAGAATCGAGGTCATGAAAGCCCCAACTCATTTCATTTAGATTTTTAGCATATTCGAAAATCAGTACTTTATCCTTAGAGGCATTGGCCAATTCCAATGAATCTGTAATAGACGAATTATTAATTCCACTTGCGAAAAAATTAATTGAGTCTGAAGAAACAGAATGAAATTCCTTTTCATTTACACCCGAATCGCCCATAATACAATGCACTGTAACTCCTTTATTCTTAACATCTAACAATAATGGATAGATTGTATTATGAAATTTAGCATCAGCACTACTACAGTTAGCATTCCAATTCCTATAATCGGCATTATAGTAACTTGATGGTTGCCCCACAGGTAGTTCTGAGAATAAACTGCCGTGCATAATCAAAAACAGAAATGAACTAGAAGATATTGTGTCACATACATTTCTAATCATATTAAATTGATTGTTCAACTCCTCGCATTTTGACGGATTCAATTGAGAGTTTAAGCAAATAGTTACCACCCCATTTGCAGAATACACGTTATAACTTTCTCTTGCCGTAATTTCTCTATAGTAAGCCATATTACTATTTCTTACATCATGATTACCTAATGCATATTGAGTGGTGAGTAAAGACAAATCAAATATACTGTCGATGTACTCAACAGTCGTTCTTTTCAACATAGACTCGCTACATATATCCCCTCCTAACCAAATCCTATCGTAGATGGAATAATCTAAACCCTCTATACGCTCATCTACTTTTATTCCATTTGACCCTGACAGGTAAGTATGTCCCATGAAAATATAGCGGAACGTATCATTAAGGCTTTTACTTGCCGTGTTTTTTTCAATTACTGTTCCCGAAGTGCATACAAGAAATACGTACGCTAATGTAAATAGAGTTCTTGCTTTCTGAAAAATTATTGCAATCATAACAGGAAAGTTATAAAAATCATTCAAAATAAAATTTGATTACGAATTTATTTCAAGTCGCAAAAAATGCATAAATCAAAATAACTAACTTTAAACAAAACCAGACATCCTTCTCCACGTATAACTTGTCTTAAAAACAACAAGCTGTGCTGATTAAACTATTTAAATTTTCTCTTTCATCTAATACAAAAAGGGCATTTTATGAGAAATTACTCATCCAATTTTTATGGCTTACCTCTCTTTTTTCTTTACTCTATGTTGGCGTTAGTTTTTTTATAGATTACAAGCCGGGTGTAATTGCAATGATTATAAACTTTGTAATTTTTGCTACAACTCTATTTTTATTTCTTAAAAGAATAATTAGCTATAAACTAACAGCAAATTTATATATAGCCAATGCTTGCTTCGTTGCGATAACAACTTGCACCTATTTCTCCGGAGGAATTTCCTCACCGGTTAGCCCATGGTTAATCCTTGTCCCAATATTCTCATTACTTCTTTTAGGAGTTGTGCCTACAACATTTTATTGGCTTGGAGTTGCAATGGTACTAATCTTAACCTTTGGAACTTTGGCACTCTCTGGATATCAATTTCCAACTGAGTATAATCTGGAATTTGAGAATTCATTTACTCTTTTGTGCTATGTTGGTTTAGCAATGATATTATTTATAGTAACACTCATATTTGAAACGACGAAGAACCGAGCTTTCAGTGCTGTAGAAGTAAAGAACCAAGAAATCATGGAGAGCATTCAATATGCTAAGGGAATTCAAGATTCGATTCTACCTCCAGACAGTTTCATAAAAGAGCACTTACCAGAATCGTTTATTTTATACAAGCCTAAAGAAATTGTTGCTGGTGACTTTTATTGGGTAGACTTAAAATACATTGAATCTCAAGATAAAAACTCCCCATTCCAGAGAGAAAAAATTGTCTACTTCGCAGCGGCTGATTGCACTGGTCATGGTGTTCCAGGGGCATTGGTAAGTATGATATGTAACAATGCCTTGAAGCGGGCAAATGCCGAAAAGACCGCACTGGAGCCTTCAGAAGTTTTAAACAGGGTATTAAAAATAGTGATCGAACAGTTTTCCAAAACAAATCAACATATGCAAGATGGAATGGATGTGGCTCTATGCTCATTTAATACTACAACCAAAGAATTACAATTTTCTGGTGCAATTAATTCTCTTTTAATTGCTCGAAAAGATAGTTCCGAATTCGAAGTAATACCCGGAGATCGACAACCTATTGGGAAGTCTGTGGAAATAAAACTATTTACAAACCACACCATCCAGTTAAATAAAGGAGACAGTATTTACATGTCGTCCGATAGATTTAAAGATCAATTCGGTGGAGAAGATGGAAATACAATGAAAAAAACCGAATTCCGAAAAACACTTTTCTCTGTACGAAACGAGAGAATGGAAAAGCAGAAACAACTTCTTGAAGATGCCCACAACAAGTGGAAAGGTAACTTAGAGCAAGTGGATGACATCTGCGTTCTTGGTATGCGAGTAATTTAAATTTACTTTATTTGCTAACAAAGAGGAATAATGCTTTTCGACACATTTGAGTTTTCTATTTTCCTTCCTATAGTTTTTATTCTTTACTGGATAATTCCAAATAAAAACATAAGCTTACAAAATTGCTTTCTAATAGTTACCAGTTACATTTTTTACGGATGGTGGAATTGGCAGCTAGTGCCATTAATCGCAATAAGCACCCTTATCGACTATGCCGTTGGTTTACTATTATTGTCAAATAGCAATGCAATCGAGAGACGGATTCTTGTCTCAATAAGTGTGTTTTCCAATTTAGGGCTTTTAGCTTTTTTCAAATACCACAATTTCTTTATAGACAGTTTTGTCGATTCCTTTTCATTATTCGGATCTAACCTTGAGATGAATTCATTGGAAATAATTCTCCCAGTAGGGATCTCATTTTACACCTTCCAAACAATGAGTTATACCTTAGACGTTTTCAAAAAGAAACTTAACCCAACGAAAAACTTATCTTCCTTTGCCGCCTTCGTGTGTTTCTTCCCACAGTTGGTAGCAGGTCCGATCGAGAGAGCTACCCATTTTCTACCTCAGTTTCAAAACAAAAGAATTTTCAATTATGACTCTGCAGCGGATGGGTTACGTCAAATTTTATGGGGG
>JABSPR010000405.1 GCA_013214975.1 Flavobacteriales bacterium | reverse complement strand
TTCGAGGTAATGGATTTTACCCTCGTTTCTTTTAATGTTGTTTCTAATTCGGCTCTAATTTGAGACAAGTCAACTTGAAATTCTTCTAACAATGTTATTGCCAGACCTTCTCCTTCTCTCAAAATTCCCAGCAGAATATGTTCAACACCAAGGTAATCATTACCTAGTCTAAGCGCCTCTTCTCTACTAAATGATAGTACGTCTTTTGCTCTTGCTGAAAAATTTGCATCCATAATTTATGTCTTTGTTCTATAAGTATAACAATTTTATACCTTAGTTTGTTACTCTTTTAGAGGTAAAAATGATAATTATCTTACAAAGATAATACTCAATTAACCTTTCTCTCATTATTTTTAGCATTAATAATAAGGAATAAATAAAATATTCAATCACTTATTCTCTAAAATCTCGCATTCTAAGTATAAATTCAAAAATAATAAGAACAAATTCCATTCCGATTGTTAATAACGATAATTTTCAGCCCTTTTTTGTTAATAAGTCGCCATAATGTCATGCTGTTTCTTACATAGATTATGACTATTTTCGAGCCTTATAAATAATAAGCAATCACATATATGGCAGACGGAGAAAGAATCATAAAAATTAACATCGAAGACGAGATGAAATCAGCTTACATTGATTATTCAATGTCAGTAATTGTATCTAGGGCTTTACCAGATGTTAGAGATGGTTTCAAACCAGTTCACAGAAGAGTTCTTTACGGAATGTTAGACTTAGGGGTTTTATCAAATAAACCTTATAAAAAGTCTGCAAGAATCGTAGGGGATGTACTTGGTAAGTATCACCCACACGGTGACTCCTCAGTATATGACACAATGGTTCGTATGGCACAACCCTGGTCTTTGCGTTATCCTTTAGTGGATGGACAAGGTAACTTCGGTTCCGTGGATGGTGATAGTCCTGCAGCAATGCGTTATACGGAATCAAGGCTTCAAAAAATCGCTGAGGAAATGCTCGCTGATTTAGAGAAGGAAACAGTTGATTTTGCACCGAACTTTGATGACTCTTTAATGGAGCCAACAGTTCTTCCTACTAAGATACCTAATCTATTATGTAATGGAGCAAGTGGTATTGCTGTAGGTATGGCAACAAATATGCCTCCTCATAATTTAACTGAAGTTATTAATGGAACTCTAGCTTTTATAGCGAATAGAGACATTGAAATTTCAGAATTAATGGATCATATTAAGGCTCCTGATTTCCCAACAGGTGGAACGATTTATGGTTATGAAGGTGTTAAGAATGCTTTCGAAACTGGAAAAGGAAAGGTTGTCATGCGTGCGAAAGCCGTTATTGAAGAGATAAGAGAAGGAAGAGAAGCAATTATTGTTACTGAAATACCCTATCAAGTCAATAAGGCAGAAATGATTAAAAAGACTGCTGATTTAGTTAATGATAAAAAAATTGAAGGAATTTCTGATTTAAGAGATGAATCAGATAGAAATGGAATGAGAATTGTTTACGAATTGAAACGTGATGCCATTCCAAATGTTGTGTTAAATAAATTATACAAGTACACACAGCTACAGACTTCATTCTCAGTCAATAACATCGCCTTAGTAAAGGGCCGTCCTGAGATGCTGAATCTAAAAGAAATGATTCATCATTTTGTTGAACACAGACATGATGTTGTTATAAGAAGAACAAAATATGATTTAAGAAAAGCTGAAGAAAGAGCACATATTTTAGAAGGTTTAATTATTGCGTCTGATAATATTGACGAAGTAATCAAATTAATCAGAGCTTCTAAGAGTCCTGAAGAAGCAAGAGAAAAATTGATGACAAGATTTGATTTGTCTGAAATTCAATCTCGTGCAATAGTTGAAATGAGACTTAGACACTTAACTGGTCTTGAACAAGAGAAGTTAAGAGCTGAGTTTGATGAATTACAAATTAAAATTGCTGACCTTAAAGATATTCTTGCTAACGAGGATAGAAGAATGACGATCATTAAGGATGAGCTTGCTTATATAAAAGAAAAGTATGGTGATGCGAGACGTTCTGTTATAGAATACTCTGCAAGTGAGATGAGAATCGAAGATTTGATTCCTGATGAAGAAGTTGTCGTTACAATTTCGCATGAAGGTTATATCAAAAGAACATCATTATCAGAATATAGAGTTCAAAGTAGAGGAGGAGTTGGAGCAAAAGGAACAGCTACAAGAGATAAAGATTTCTTAGAGCACTTATTTGTGGCAACAAACCATAACTGGTTATTAATATTTACTGAAAAAGGTAAATGTTTCTGGATGAGAATCTTTGAAGTTCCTGAAGGAGCTAAGAATACAAAAGGAAGAGCACTTCAGAACTTAATTAATATCGAACAAGATGATTCTATTAAAGCATTCATCAATGTTCAAGACATTAAAGACGAAGAGTACATCACAGACAAGTACATTATTATGTGTACTAAGAAAGGTGTCATCAAGAAAACGAAACTTGAAGCATACTCAAGACCTAGAACGAATGGTATCAACGCTATTGGTATTAGAGAAGGAGATGAGCTATTAGAAGTTAAATTGACAAATGGTACGAATGAGATCATGTTGGCGCTTAAATCTGGTAAAGCAATTCGCTTTAATGAAGAGAAAGTAAGATTCATGGGAAGAACTGCATCTGGTGTTAGAGGAATTACCTTACAGCATGATAAAGATGAAGTAGTCGGAATGATTTGTGTTGAAAACGAAGATGCGAATGTATTGGTTGTATCTAGAAATGGATACGGTAAACGTTCTGAAGTTGCTGGATATCGTATTACGAATAGAGGTGGTAAAGGAGTTAAGACAATCAACGTTACGGATAAAACAGGCGATTTAATCGCAATGAAAAACGTAACTGATGATGATGATTTAATGATTATTACTAAAAATGGTATTGCGATTAGAATGCACATCGACCAACTAAGAGTAATGGGAAGAGCTACTCAAGGAGTTAAAGTTATTAACCTTAGGGCTAATGATGAAATTGCTGCAGTAGCCAAAGTATTTAGAGACAGAGAAGATGAAGAGGCAGAAGGTGCAGCAGAGGATGCTCCAGAATTATCTCCAGAAGACTTAGCTGCTCTTGAGGCAAAAGAAGGTTCTGAAGAAGAAGAG
>JABSPR010000404.1 GCA_013214975.1 Flavobacteriales bacterium | reverse complement strand
TCGGCTATTGGTCACTACTTTGGCACATCAATAGACAGTACGTTCAGCAATGCAAATACAGCCTCACCAATGCTAAACAACTTAGCACATCAAATAAATTATTTATATGACGAATACTTTTCATTCGGGTTTTTTATTCTCGAATATGTAGTAACTCTCTCTATCAATCTAATTATGTTCGCGGGTATTTTTAAGTTTTTACCGGATGCGAGAGTTTCCTGGAAAGTGGTACTTCGAGGCGGTTTATTGACTGCCATCTTTTTCGAACTTGGGCAAATAGGCATTGCGTACAAAATGGGTACAACCGATTTTGGAAACAGTTTTGGTGCCGCAGGAGCTTTAATCGCAGTATTTGTTTGGATCTTTTATTCGTCTTGCATTCTCTATTTTGGAGGTGTATTTACCTTACTCTATGCGAAAAAAACAGGAGATCCTATTACAGCAATACCGGCAAAAAACCATTAACAAAACCTACTATGAGAAATAAAAAATCTATTTACCTCGCATCTGTTTTACTCGTATTTTCTTTAGCTTCTTGTGGCGTTGAATATAGTGCTAAAAAAATCACAGCCGATTATTGCAGCTGCAATCAATCTGCTAACGGATTAAAAGAAAAAGCTAAATGTCTTACCAATGCCACAAAAGAATACACGGAAGCTTTGGAGAATGTTAACGCCGATCAACTAGATAATTTCAAGAAAGGGTACAAGGAAGGAATAAAGGCTTGTAAATAATTAAGCTAATAAACTCTGACGAGCCTCACCAATTGAGCTCTGAAGAGCCACCAATTCTTGTTGACTTAATCCACGGGGCGACGACATCATTCCCCAAACTGGTTTACGTAAATCTTTTAGAACACCCTCAACGGCTCGACAATCTTTCGAATCTTCAAAAATTGCAAGTAATTTCATGACACTTTGATATTTATAGCTGTGACTCCACACACTCAACTTAATACCGTCGTTAACCTTATCGTAATTGGCATTTACCATCGATAGTGAAACGTACATTGCTTCTATCCATCCACCTGCAATCATAATAGTAGCAAGTTCAGCTCTGTTATTGGAATGCATATGTTTTTCTGCTTGATCAACTGCGTCTTGTAAAACAGCTGCAACATCTATAGTGCTGTCTTTTGCGCTTTTAATAATCTCTGTAAGTAAATCCTTATCAAATGCTTTTCGCACTTTTAAATCGTCTGCCAATTTCAATATTGCATTAAGTCCATTAAGCGCATCCTGAAATTGACCGTTCATAGTGGCATACGAAACGTAGGAGCAAAACGCACCAAGTCCTAGAGCCTTTTCTTTATTTGTTATATATTGACTTACTCTGGCTGGTGCTAACGAATACAAGCTGCTGTACTTAAAGCCAGCGGTTATCATTTTCTCATATCCCTTGGCGGTTTCCCAAACAGCCGATTGTACCATTGGAAGTTCTTCTTCGTAGCCCTCGATTAAAAGTGAGTCTCTCTCATAATCATAAACTTCTTGAACAATTGCTTGCTCGCTCTCCCCACATCCTATCACAACACATACCATAAGTAGCATTATAATCCCTTTGCAATATCTCATAAATTCCGTTTATTAACTAAAATAGGGCGACTAAAATAGGCTATTGCCCTGACTTAGAGAGACGAGATATCGAGAAATATCGATATAATTTCACAATCTACTGACAATGTGACGTTTCCAATTACCCCTTTAATACCAATGGTTACAGAACGTCTACTCAATTTTCGTATTCGAGTTATAAATAGTGTCATCATTCTCTCGAAATACGCCTAAATATTCACTTTCCTTTAAAAAAGGAAACAGTTATTCTGTAATATATTAACTGAACCCTCCATATTTCTACTCATTAATAAATAAGCATGTTAGTTTCTCCAATTCGCTTATGAAGAAATATTTAAAACCCATTATATAGTTGAGCACCTATACAAATTGTATAATTTTACTATTAACCAAACATTCTCAAATTGACTCAATACATTCTCCTTATCTACTCATTGATGTTCATCACAACATCTTTGTTCGCCCAATCCTCCTCTTCATATAAGATAGAAGGTGAAGTCTTCGATACCAATAAATCTCCTATTGAAATGGGGAATATTATAGTCTTTTCCATAAAAGACTCCTCCCTGCTGAAAGGAAATTTTTTTATGGATGGTAAATTTGAGCTTGATGGTATTTCAGAATCAAGAATACTTGTAAAAATAACCGCACTTGGATATCGAGATACAGTGCTTGCAATATCAAATAAAGAAAATGAAGCCGCACTAATAATACCTCCGACAAATCTATTACCAGATCTTCAATTAGAAGAGGTAACAATTCAAGCCAAGGTTCCGGTTTTTGAAGCCAAAGCAGGTAAAATTGTAGTTAATGTGGCTAATACTATTCTAAGTGAAAGTCAGGATATAGAAGAATTACTCAGAAAATCCCCGCGTGTTAAAGTCAGGAACGACGTCGTTGAAGTTATGGGTAAGGGAACCGCTGTTATTTATGTAGATGGTAAACGAGTCTCTCTATATATTGCGAAACAGATACCGGTAAAGGAAATCGTGAATATGGAAATAATCACGAATCCATCTGCAAAGTACGACGCCGATGTGGCTGCTGTGATAAATATCATCACAAAAAACTTTCACTTAATAGGTTCTCAATTAGTTGTACGAAACAATATCGACTATACGCTAGACTACGGCCAAGTAAAATTTGAACCCACATTAACCTATAACCTAAAGAAAGAGAAATATTCAATTATGATGAATTACCAAACCTATACTGGTACTATCGTAAACGAAGAAAACTTCCAAATTAAATCAGATCTAGATTTTGGAAACGAATCGTTCTGGAAGTACAAATTCCATAACAAACCTGGCAATTTTCATGAAAACAGATTAGGTACAGAATTCTATTTAAAAAATGATCAACAAATTAGTGCTCAACTAACGACTAATTACGATAGAACGAATTTCGAAATGACAAATGAGAACACGAAGATTAGTCCAATATTGGAAGATCGATTTTCGGATGTGACTCGTTCTGAAATCAGCAATGTATTATGGGGCCAGATTACATTGAACTACAAAAACAATTTAGACACCTTAGGAAGTAATCTTTTTATTGGAGCCGACCTAGGCCAAAACTCAGGAAATCTTAATTACAATATATTAGAAACCACAGGAGACTACCAGGAAGAAATATTAAGTACCCAAAAGAACAAGTATCAGTATATGAACTATCAGTTAGATTATACAAGATACTTGAATGAAAGTAGATACATTGAAGCTGGAGCGAAAGTTATTTATGGCACTAGTAATAACGTAGTTAAATTAAGTTCCGACGAAAACTCAGGATACAATGACTTAAGTAGTAAAGCAGCTTACGACGAAAACATCAATGCCGTTTACTTCCAGTTTTCTGATGAAATAAACAAGAGTAGTTACACGCTTGGCTTAAGAGGAGAACAGGCACATACCACAAATTCAGGATCTGGAGATGACATTAAAACCATGGATACCTCTTTGTTAAATCTATTCCCCACCGGTAGTTTCTCTTTCCGTGAAAGCGCAACACTTAGCTACTCTACAAGTATTCGAAGACCAAATTATGAGGCTATTGGGGCTGCATCAGTTTATGAAGGTGGCAATGTTTTCACCATTGGAAACGGCAGGTTAAAACCAACTTATCGACATTCTGTAGAATTAGGTTTATTAGAAGGATATATTAATATTAGCTATCTCCATGCAAAAAATCCTTTTTATGAGGCGATGACAGCTTCGAACGATTCGGCAAATTATTTCTATAACATTCAGTTTAATGGAAAGTATCTAAATCAATACCGAATTGATGGCTATTATGATTGGGAGGGCGATAAATTTTCCATTTCGAATTGGCTTGGACTTAGCTATTTCGAAGCCGATAATTTTATTAATTCTAATTCTTACGAAAATAAAATTAGTCTGAATTATTGGACAAGACTTGATTATAGAATTAACAAAAAACTAAAGCTCAGCTCAACTTTTAGTTACGACTCCAGAGTGCAAGCAGGATTTGTTGAAGTAGGTCAAATGCTTTTTATTTCTCCCGGAATTTATTACACCTCGGAAAATAAAAAGCTACGCATTAACGTATTAGCAGAAAACATTACCAATCAACAATTTAGTTTTTGGCAAAGTTTTACTGGAACATCAATGGAAGACCACTACTTCACCGATTCGAGATATGTCCGATTTGTGGTCTCCTACAAGTTTGGGAAACTAGAAGCACCTACTTATTCTAATGAATCGTTAGAAGAAGACCGTAGCAGTGGTGTTGAATTTAGATAATGAACAATACTTTTACGTTCTAATATTCTAACTCAAGATATCTTGATTAAAAAAT
>JABSPR010000403.1 GCA_013214975.1 Flavobacteriales bacterium | reverse complement strand
GCTATACCTGATCATAGAATGTACAAGAACTGGGACGAGATTAAAGCTGCGGGTGTTGAATTTCTAAGTATTGATCCTCAAATAACCCAATCTGCTGAAAGGTATGGGGCAGAAACGGTTCAAATTATTCCTAATACAGATATTGCCTTATTTTTAGCAATGTCTAATCATGTTGTAGTAAATAACCTTCACGATCCAGCTTACTTAAAGAAGTATACTGTTGGTTCAAAAAAGTTTATTAAATACTTATTAGGAGAGGATGGTGGAGAACCAACTACGCCAGAATGGGCTTCAAAGATTACGGGCTTATCTGCAGAAAAGATTATAGAGCTAGCTGAACTCATGGTTTCTAAGAGAACACAAATTGCTGGATCTTGGTCATTACAAAGAGCTAGTCATGGAGAACTGGTTCATTGGGCGATGGTGAATTTTGCTTGTTTGATAGGTAAGTTTGGTAAACCTGGAGAAGGAGTTGGTTTCAGCTGGCATTATAGTGGAGCAGGTATGGCATTTGCCTGGAAGGATATGCCAGGTGGAATGCCTTGGGCTGAGAATCCCATTGAGTCTTTTATTCCTGCTTCTAGAATTTCAGAAATGTTAAATAATCCCGGTAAGGAGTTCTTCTATGATGGAGATTGGTATGAATATCCAGAGATAAATTTGATGTACTCAACGAGTAGTAATTTAATGTCGCATCACCAAGATTTTAATGAATTGGTTAAGGCTTTAGAAAAAGTGGAAACGGTTATCGTTCAAGATCCTTTTTACACAATAACGGCACAACAGGCTGATATTATTTTACCCACAACTACTACTGTAGAAAGAGATGATATTCATTATGGAAGTAAGTATTCTAGAGATAGGATCTATGCACAACGTAAACTGATAGAACCGGTTGAAGAAAGCCTAGATGATTATGAGATTTTCAGAAGGCTTTCGGCATTGTTTGGTGTGGAGGATAAATTCTCAGAAGGTAAAACTCAAATGGACTGGGTTAAAGAAGCATATGCTGTGAGCGACGGGCCAGGAAAAATGACTTTCGAAGAATTTTGGGATGAAGGTGTGGTAACTTTTGAAACACCAGAAGGAGCGAAAGGGAAAGTTCTTCATGGTGATTTTTATGATGATCCAAAGAATAATCCGTTAGAGACGGAATCAGGAAAAGTTGAAATGTATTGCAAATATATCGCTGGATATGAACTGGATGATTGTCCGCCAATACCAAAATATTTTGAGCCGCAGGAGTTTTTAGGGAATGCTAAGGAAGGGCAGGTACAAGTGGTGAGTCCACACCCTTGGAATAGATTACATAGTCAACTTGGAAACTGCGAAGGTTTACATAGTACATATGCCGTAGCTGGTAGAGAACCTGTAATGGTAAACCCAATTGATGCAAAAAAATATGGAATTGTAGATGGAGATGTAGTTGAATTGTATAACGATCGTGGTGCCGTATTATGCGGAGCCGTTGTTTCGGATAAAATTAGAGAAGGTGTAGTGAGTCTCCAAAGCGGCAGTTGGTCGCAACGAGATAGTAAAGGAAGATGCAACAGTGGTCAGATAAATTTTATTACCTCAAGTAGAGCGACTACAACTCTTACCCAGGCTTGCACGGCGAACACATGTGTTTCTTATATTCGCAAATGTGAAGATGTAGAAGGTCCGAACCTAATGTTCGAAGGACCTGAAATTGTATAAGCAATCCTCGATTTATCCCCTCATGAAATTATTTAGTCCCCTAGCTGCCCTCATTTTCACTATCGTGTTGTTTGGATGTAATTCCGAGGATAAGAATAAAGGTGGGCTATTGGATAATACTTCAGTCTACGATTCAACAAGTATTTGGCAGAATCAATCAGGAAAAGAAGTAAGGTTAAACCAATTTGAAGGAAAGGTACAAGTAGTCGCTATGGTATTTACAAAGTGTCCAATGGTCTGTCCACGGCTTGTAGCAGACATGGTAATATTAGACGATAGCGTTAAGAATAAGTCTGGCGTTAATTACATTTTACTGTCCATGGATGATGAACTAGATACTCCGGAAGTATTAAATGACTTTGCTCAATTACATGAATTGGACTTATCTAGGTGGACATTATTGCATGGAGAAAGTTCTAACATTAGAACCATGGCAAATCGGTTAGGAGTGGAGTACACGAAATATAAGGCAGGTAGCTTCTCTCATTCAAACCTGATAACAATACTAGATAAGAGCGGTAAAGTTGTTAGTCAGATCGAAGGATTGGAATCTGACCAAACAGAAGCTTTAACCGTGTTAAATGATTTATTGAATTAATAAACCTAATTCTATTTATGGCTTTATTTGGAAACAGCAACAGTGGGGTAGATAAAAGATGGACTATCTTGGATAGTGATGATGTATTGACGCAAATATTGGAAGATATATCTGGTAAGGCGGTTGTTCTTTTTAAGCACAGTACTACATGTGGAATTAGTGGATCAGTGAAAAGGTTTTTAGAAAATGAATGGGAGTATAATAATGGAGAATTCGAATTCTATTATTTAGATCTCCTGATGGATAGGCCTATTTCAAATCGTATTATGACAGAGCTACAAGTCGTGCATGAATCCCCGCAAATAATTGTAGTTAGAAATGGGAAAGTACTCTACCATGCTTCTCATGGAAATATTACCATGGGTAAAATTGTGGAGGCTTTAACAAGTAACTAGCTTGATGCGCTTATCTGTTTTGTCAAGCATTCTTTTCTTTGTAATAATCTTTAACAGATCGGCTTTTGGCCAAGGATGTGGCGATGCAGGCCTTTGTTCTGTAGGCGCTATACAAACAGGGTTTAGTGACGACGATATTTCATCTACGTTTCGAGCTAGTCAGTTGATTGGTATCGGCGAGCAAAATGTATTTATTTCTACTACCCAAATAGAGGGGTATATTCCTACTAATCAAAAAGGGGTATTGTATATCCGATTTCCTTTTAAGTATATAAATGGAAATCTGGGTTCCAATGCTGGGTTTGGTGATTTTACCTTTAGTTATAGTTTGAAACATGAGGTTGGTGAGAATACCAACTTGTATTATATCATAGGTGCAAAATATTTCCAGAATGATGCGAATGTCGTGACAAAGAAAGGATTGCCGCTACCTATGGTTTATCAAACTTCTCTTGGTACAAATGATTTACTATTTGGGGTGAAGGTTGTTATTAATAAGTGGAAGCTTTCGGTGGGTTATCAAAAAGTATTTGGAACGAACAAGAATGGATTTACACATGATGCGTGGAGTAATAGTGAAAATGCATTGGCATATTTGGAATCAAGGAAGTTATCGCGAGGAGATGATATTCTTCTTCGCATTGAACGCGCATTTATTGGAGAGAAGTTAGAAGGGCAAGTAGGGCTGTTGCCAATTATTAGATTACAAAAGGATGAGATAGTGATAGATAGTAGCCGTGTAGTAGTGAATGGCTCGAATGGGCTGACATTAAACTTGACTGCCGGTGTGAATACTCCATTAAGTGAAAAGACAAATTTGAAATTAAATATGGGTTTCCCGATCGTTAGTAGAAAGAATAGAGTAGATGGGTTAACTAGGTCTTTTGTATTCTCTTCTATTTTGAGTTTCGCTATCAATAAGTAGCTATTCGATTATGGTCTTATATTTAGTTGACTTAATTTTACGACATGGGTAGGTTCTTAGCCTTTTCGTTTTTATTTGTTTATGCCATTGCAATGGTAAAACCTGCAGCACCATTTATTGATTATGTATTGCGGTATGATCATATTTCGAAGGTTCTATGTATTAATAAAGATATTCCAGAATCAACGTGTAATGGTAAATGTTTTCTTTCTCAGCAAATAAAAAAGGCAGCCGAAGCTGAAAAGAATAGGCCTTTTACTCCACCCAAAATAGAGTTGGAGGAATACACGATTTCAGAAAACGAATTATTCAATGTGGGGATTAGTGAAGTAACTTCACCAGATCATTCCGCATTGTACATAAATCATTACGAATATTACAAGTCTAACGAGGTGTTTCGTCCTCCGGTAAGCTGATTAACGACACGTTAATATCCCAGTTTAATAGTAAATAAAAATCAATTGAAAATAGCTAGCAAATGCGCTAGTTCGTTGCTTTTATTGCTGCTGATAGCGATGAACTCTATTGCAGATCACTCTGTTGGAGGTGCCGTATCGATAGCATTGAATTCTTCGGGTAGTACGCTTATTTTAGAAAAAAGGCAATGGCTTGTTGAGTTGTCAACAGAGTTCCGGACTTATTCCCAATTCTCACAATCTGAGTTATTAGGGATTAATGCTGGCGGCTATGTGATTCCAGAGAAAAGGAGTGCACTGTTCGGTTCAATACATGTGGGTTTTGGATTGCACGAAAAGCTAACATTTTCAATTCGTCAGACTTATTTTGGGTCTGAATTTAACTTGGTCGGCGATTCTATTTCAGAATCTAATGTAAATGGAGAAACTCGTTTAGGTGACCCAACTATTATGGGAAACTACCTTTTGTTTCTAAATAAGAAAACAGGTATTGGTCTTTCTATTAATGGGGGAGTTGAATTACCAGTTTCAAAGCAAGTTGTTAATAATTCAAATCTAATTATCACTAGTAGTTCATCTATTGATCCAATATTAGGATTTGCTTGGAGAAGTACATTTGATAATTCAAGAATTGATTTAGTTACTACGCATAAGTTCACTAGAGCTGGATTGGATAATCGGGATTTTGGTGATTTTACTAATTTAACTATAAGATGGACTAAAGAATTATCTTACAAGGCGGATAGTTTGAAATCAAACAAAAACCTCAAATTAACTTTATTAACGGCGATTAGAAATGAGGTACTTCAGCCTCAAAAACAAAATGGAGAGATAGTTTTGCATACCGGGTTTCAACGAACAATTCTTGAAGTTGGCTTGCAAATGAATTTTAGAAATAAATTATTTATTCCGGTATCTATCGGGGTTCCTATTTACAGGAATGTAAATGGATATCAAAACAAAATGGAGATGGGTATAGATCTGTCTGTTTCTATATTATTTTAACTATAAATTATCAAACAATGAATATTAAAAAAATAAATATCGTAGCAATAATATTAGTCACGTTTTCAATTATAGGATGTAATAAGGATAAAGAAAGTCCGGTTATTTCAGTTAGCTCACCAGCTATGCACGATGAATATAATTATGGAGATATGATTCATGTAGAAGCAACTTTTACAGACGATGTTGACTTGGCTAGTTACTCGGTTAGCATTGGTGATGAGTCTGGTGGGGATATTATGGGATTCGAAAGCCTTGATGAAGATGACATCACGGGGGTGTCTCATGACTATATGGGTATGATTACCGTTCCGGATACGCTTATGATGTCTATGTTTTATTTACACATTGAGTTAACCGATTTATCCGGTAAAACATCTTCAGAAAAGATAATGCTACACACAACAATGTGATCTAAGTATTTGCATAACAAGGTGATGGGAAGTTATCTTGTGCTGTAGGATTCAAGAATATTTTAAGTATATATGAGATTAAGAAAAATAGGTACGGCTTGTATTCTGGTGTTTGTAATTGCTTTTACAGGATGTATTAAAGATGAAGAAAATCCAGTAATTTACGTTAGTGATCCAATCATGCATGCTGAATACAATTATGGAGATATGATACAAGTTGAGGCGACTTTTACGGATGATGTAGACCTTGCAAAGTATTTCGTTGAAATTGGTGATGAAAATGGAGAGCATTTATCTGATTTTCATAATGACGATTCTGGTGATATATCAGGAGTAGTACATAGATATTCAGCTATGATTACAATACCCGATAGTCTAATGATGGATATGTTTTACTTGCATTTTACGGTTTCAGATATGTCAGGTAAATCCTCTACAGAAAAGGTAATGCTCCATATTAATGAAGATGTGCATAATCATACTCATTAAATGAGGGAATTAAGATTTTTTCTTTTTTCAATAATATTGGTTACAGGTACATTTGGATGTAGAAAAGATTCAAATGTACCCCTGCCATTAGATGAGCAGATATCATTACTGGGTATTGAATTTCAAACTCTGCCTTCGGTTCAATACCCTTCCAATAACGAAAGCACTATAGAAAAAGAGTTTTTAGGAAAACTGTTGTTTTGGGATCCTGTGTTATCAGGTGAGAAGGATGTTTCATGTGCTACATGTCATCATCCAGATTTTGGTTACTCAGATGGGTTGGATCTATCTATTGGGGTGGGAGGAATTGGCTTAGGCTCTTCTCGACGTGAAGAAGAAGGACAACGAATTCCTCGAATAGGAAGAAGTTCGCCAACAATTATTAATTCGGCATTTATTGGAATGAAAGACGCCAGTGCAAGCTATGACCCTTCTGGTGCTCCAATGTTTTGGGATTCAAGAATGCGTAGTTTAGAAAGTCAATGTTTAGGACCTATTACATCATTTAATGAAATGGTAGGTGATGCTTATGCGGACAACATAGCATTGGATTCAGTAATAAATAGACTCCAAAATATTCCAGAATATGTGTCTCTTTTTGAAGATGCTTTTCCTGAAGATGTTTCACCCGTTACTGCAGAGAATCTTGCAAAGGCGGTTGCTTCCTTTGAAAGAACAATTGTTAGTTCAAACAGTAAGTATGATCAATATGTAAATGGAGATTTAGAGATCTTGACAGAGGATGAAAAAGAAGGTTTAGTGTTGTTTTTTGGAAAGGCAAATTGCACCCTTTGTCATAAAGGGCCAATGTTTGCAGATTACAAATTGACCGTACATGGAGTTAAGGACAATCCCGAAGGTAACGATGATGATCTAGGTGCGGGTGATTTTAAGTTCAAAACACCAACGTTAAGAAATATAGAATTAACCGCGCCATACACCCACGGAGGAATGTATGCTACATTAGAAGAAGCTCTCGACTTTTACAACTCAGGAGTATCAGATAATATTAATGTCTTGGATAATGATCTAGATGCTCATGTTGAGCCGTTAGAACTTTCTGATGGAGAGTTAGAAGATTTGTTACGTTTTTTAAAAACGCTTACAGATGAGTCTTATGATAAGCAAGTTCCTGTTTCTGTTCCGAGTGGTTTAAATCCTGGAGGGAATTTGTAATTGTATACAAGTTAGAGAATGCTTTAATCCCTTGATATCGCTATGAAAACGTATATTTACGCGCTATTATATTAGAGAGAAATGAAGTTTAACTGTGTACTAATAATAATAACTCTGCTTTTTGCAAGTAGTTGGAATATAGAAGCAGGGAACTTAAAGTTCCAAAAATCTCAAGAGGAAGTTAATTGGGAAATTGTTTACGGCAACATTCTTAATATGTATGTTACCGAAACAGGTTTGGTGAATTACAAGGGCCTCGTTTCTAAAAAGAGTCAAATAGAATCGTTCTTGGAATACATGAGAAGGTCTGCTCCATATTATTCTTCTGCAAGCGACGAGAGCCTTGCCTATTGGATAAATCTATACAATGCGGCAACTCTTAATCTAATCTTAAATAACTACCCTGTAAGTTCTATAATGGATATTAATGGCGGTAAAGCATGGGATTTGAAAATTGTGAAAGTAGGGGATGATGTATTGTCGTTGAACCAAATTGAACATGAACGTATTCGGCCAATATTTAACGAACCACGCATTCATTTTGCGGTTAACTGTGCAGCGAAATCGTGCCCTAAACTTTTAAACGAAATTTATAGCTCGGAGAAATTAGAAGCTCAGCTCGAAAGACAAACGAAGTATTTTATTAACCAATCAGGAAAGAATACTATCCAAGCAAACTCACTTTCTCTCTCTGAAATATTCGAATGGTATAAAGACGACTTTACGAAAGAGACTTCTTTTGAAGAATTTATTAAGAAGTACACGGCAACAAACTTTGATTCTGACCCGACAATAACATACAATGAATATATCTGGAAACTGAATGAAGGCAACTAGTTCGCTTCTGAAAGCAAATAACCCACTATCAGATACGGTGAAGCAAAAAGCCGTTCTGGATTCTAGAGAAGAAAATGTTCTTTCTTTCGATGAGAAAATAAAGACGTTCGGTTTTAGTCCTTTAAGAACTTCTAAAACTGAAATACTTCAGATTAATCTTGGTAAAATGTGCAACCAAGTTTGCGATCATTGTCATGTGGATGCCGGTCCCGACCGAAAGGAAATAATGACCAAAGAGACCATGTTGGATTGTCTTCGTGTTCTTAAAGATTCTGAAATAAAAACGGTCGATTTAACGGGGGGAGCACCAGAAATGAATCCTGAATTTACATGGTTCGTTCAAGAAATTCATAAACTGAAAAAGGAAATTATAGTTAGAAGTAACCTTACCTACATAACATCCAATAAGAAAAATAATTCCTTGCCGTCTTTCTTTAAAGAGAATAGTGTTACTGTTATTTCATCTTTGCCATGCTATACTGCGAGTAATACGGATAAGCAAAGAGGCGAAGGTGTTTTTAGTAAATCTATTGAAGCGTTAAAACTTCTCAATGAAGTTGGTTATGGAAAAGAGGGTAGTGGTTTGAATCTTCATTTGGTTTATAATCCAGGTGGTGCATTTTTACCACCATCCCAAGAAAAATTAAAGGCAGATTACCAGAGAGAACTAAATGATGGTTTCGATGTTGTCTTTAATGATTTGTACACCATTACTAATATGCCTATTAGTAGATATTTAGATTATCTCTTGGCTATTGGAAAGTTGGAAGAATACATGGATAAATTAATATCCTCTTTCAACCCCTCAACAGTAAATACCTTGATGTGTTTAAATACATTATCTGTTGGTTGGGATGGGAAATTATTCGATTGTGACTTTAATCAGATGTTGGAGATGCCTCTATCCTCTGGGGTTTCACAATACATTAAAGAATATAATGTAGCTTTATTGGAAGATAGGAGGATTTGTACTGGTCAGCATTGTTTTGGATGCACAGCTGGCGCAGGTTCGAGTTGCCAAGGAAGTATTGTTTGAATATGAGTAAAAATCATTTGATAATTATTATGCGAAATCCTGTTTTAGGCAGGGTTAAAACTCGCTTGGCTGCCACTATTGGCGATAAAATAGCGCTGCAAATTTATCAGTCTCTTTTACTTAGTACACGACAATTGACAGCAGGACTTAAAGGTATTTCCAGAATTCTTTTTTATAGTGATTTTATTAATAACGATGACGAATGGAATAATTCAACTTATCAAAAGAAAATTCAGGTTGGAGAAGGATTAGGCGAGATTCTAAAGGAGGCTTTCAATCAATCGTTTAGAGAAGGAGCGGAAAAGGTTGTTATTATTGGAACAGACTGTTTTGAGTTGACTGAAAATGATATCAATCAGGCATTTTATGCATTGAATCAAAAGGATGCCGTAATTGGACCTACGGTTGATGGAGGTTATTATTTGCTTGGCTTGACGAAAATGGAAAATTCACTTTTTGAAAATATTTATTGGGGAACGAACGATGTTTTTATTTCGACCTTTAAAAAAATGAATGCAAAAGGAATTAGTTTCCATTTGTTACCAATCTTGCACGATGTAGATAAAGAAGCAGATATTCCTGAGACACTGCAATACCACGTATTGGATAAAGATTAAAAGATTTTATGAATCAGATTTTAATAATTGAAGAGACATGTTCTTTTTTAAAAAAGAAAGGAATGGATGTTCCTGAAATAGGAATTGTTTTAGGAACTGGTTTAGGAGGCTT
>JABSPR010000402.1 GCA_013214975.1 Flavobacteriales bacterium | reverse complement strand
TTCCTCTGCATAATCCAATCTAACTACATACCCATAAATTCTTCCGGACTTGTTAATCATTTGAATAACTGATAGTACAACATGGACAGGACTCTCGCTCTCATAGTTAAGAACAGCTTCAAACTCTAATAATTGATTTTCTTGATTGAAAAATACGCGTCGTTTATTATTTGGAAATTTAAAAAAGGATACGAACTTCTTATTGATGAAATCGTTAACACCGTATACGGATATATCGCATGCAGCTTTATTTACTTTAGTGATAATTTTGTTTTTATCTAAAATAAAAACTTTGTCTTTGATCGAAGAGAAAATATCATTTAGTTGATTGTTAAATGTCATTATTTCCTTTTCGGCAAAATCTAAATCATCAATTAAATCATTCACTCTAGAAATATTCTGATTCGTAATTTCTTCAGTTATATTTTTTAATGTATCTAAGCCTTCATTTGAAGATTTCTTAGACACCATGGTTTTAAGTAATTTCCTTTCTTCTGATGAGATTCCGGTAATATTAAAATCTTCCGATGAAATTCGATCGTTGTTTAATATTTTCTTAATTAGGGCCGTAATGTTGCTTCTGAATTCTTCCATAACTTACATGTTTAGTCTTAATTCTTCATATACTGTCTTAGTGATTCCTGATGTAAAGCATCTCGTGTGAATAAATTCACCATCTACTCGATAAACATTAGAGTTTATAAGTACATGTTCAACATTTCCATTTTTCGCTAATAAGCGGGCTGGATAAGCGTTCAATTCTGATCCACTTGTTAGTAAAGTGAGAATTGTATTAATTACGTCTGCATCTCTGTGAAATTCAGTTATGTTTTCACCAACATACTCGTCTTCGGAATATTCTAGAAAATTCAATTCAGATTGATTCGCCCATAGTATAGTTCCATCAACGGAAACTAAATGAACTCCAATCGCACAGTGGTCTAGAAAATCTTCAAGATCCTCTCTTTTTGGGATGTTTTTCATAGTGGTAGCGTCGTTTTCCTGTTGTAATTCGATTCTTATTCAATATAATTTTAAAATTATATATAGAATGCCATTCCTTTTAAACTATTCATAAACGAACTAATATCCAAGTCCATTGATATAAAAGAAACACTAAATGAACGAAACAATATTCTCATTGAACTATTGAGCAGTGAGAATTATTTTAATATGTAAGCATAATGATTTGGTGAACAACTTTGCATCGTTAGTACAGAGAAGCCGTGCTAGCTGAAGTTCCTCAATAATAGGATTAGTATTAGCAGCAGTTGCGATAGCAGTACTCGCTGTATGGATACGCAGCCAATCGCTGTAATCGAAATGTCTATATCGGATTGCCGTTAAGGGTCAAAAATGATTCATTCAGGTTACGCAGCAAATACATGTTAACTGTTGGCATTCCAGTTGGCTAGCAGTTATTATTATAATCGAATAACATATGGATTACTGAATAATTAATCGTTCAAATTGTGATTGAGTATTAGAATTTTTAATTATGATATAGTAATGCCCTCTTATCTAAATTCACGTTTAATAAAATAGTATTAAAGCCTATACGTACGAAGCTTGACCTAAGCAATTCGCTAATCTGGATAGCATTATGAAAATATTTATCACTTGATTAATACCTAAGAACTAACCTACTGACTATTACACATATAGCGTTAAGGGAATGTGTTATTCTTCTCAAACGAGGATTAATCTTCTTTAATTGGGAATGAATTTTAACCAATGCTATGTAATAGATCGCTACGCGAAATTCAAGTATTTAAAAGCCCATAGAGGAATGACGTAGACAAACTATTAGAATGTAAGTTGGCAAAGGATTAAGTTAGGTTACTTAGCTCGGAGAAAAGGACTTCAAAAGGGGAGGAAAACAGTTTAAAATGTTAATTATTTAACAAATCTAAAGGTTTTGATGTCGGAGTTGGTTTTTACTGTTGCCGTATATGTGCCAGTAGGTAAATTACTTACATCTATAGTAATATTTGAAGCTTCACCTGTTTGTTCTAATACGGTTTTGCCAGTGATGGTTTTTAGAATAAGGTTGTATTGGGATGGGACTCCATTTAGTTCACTAATTGTAAATTGATCAGTAACTGGATTGGGGTAAAAAGTCCATTTGTTTTGGTTTGAGCTCAAGTCCGATATAGAATTTGTTGATTGACATGTGTGGCAGGTTGAATTTGCTTCAAGGATGTGTTGAGAAGATCCTTCCTTGAAGCAAGTTAGTCTATAAAATGTACCTTCTAGAAAACAAAAATTTTCAAACCAATATAAAGCATGATTATTTGTACCCATACCTTCAATAACTAATTGATTGTTACCAAAGTTAATAGTGCTTCCTGAAGGTAAGTTTCCATCATTAGGGTCATAGGTGTAATGAACGTGTTGTACCCGTTTCAATTGACTATTGACTTGAATTGTGGAGAGAGAATCGATATGCATCCGAACAGTACAGGTGTTGTAAGGGTTGACAACGATAGAATCACCAGGAGTGAGATTCATATCATAAATTAATTGGAAAGAGCCATTCATCTCCATATATAATTTATCACCATTAGCATAAAGGTAATTATCTTCAGTTACTGTACTAAAAGACCAATCTGTAGATCGGGTAACGGTTTTGGCAATAGTACCATTGACAACAATCGAGTCATTAGTAATACAAGAGTACGCATCTGCAGATCCCGACATTGCTGCACATTTTTGTGACCAGCTGGTGTTGGGGTTCAGCCAAACCTGTGCTATTAGGCTACCATTGAAAAGAAGAATTAGTGAAATAGTAAATAATGATATTATTTTTTTCATAAGTATTAATGTTTAATTCTTTGAATAATTATATGCTTTGATGACGTGTAATTATTAAGGAAGTTGCATGTTGTTTTGAATTAATTTTAGTGAGTCATTTAAGAATATAGATAGGAGTACCATAACATTAAGTCATCCTAAAAGCAATAAATCTGGCTATTTAGGCAATGCCCAAGGAGGAACTACGCAGACATAATAT
>JABSPR010000401.1 GCA_013214975.1 Flavobacteriales bacterium | reverse complement strand
TGGCAGGCAATTCAATAGGTGAGGTATTTAAACTAAGTACGTTCGGCGAATCTCATGGTAAAGCTCTTGGAGGTGTTATCGATGGTTGTCCGTGTGGAGTGGAAATCGATATGGATTTTATTCGTTCTGAGATGGATAGAAGGAAACCGGGTCAATCTAAAATTACTACCCAAAGAAAAGAAGCGGATGATTTTGAGATCTTATCTGGTGTGTTTGAAGAAAAAACAACTGGTACTGCATTAGGCTTTACGATTGCAAATCAAGATCAGAAGTCAAAAGATTACGATCATATTAAGGGTAAATTCAGACCAAGTCATGCTGATTATACCTACCAAGCGAAATATGGTAATAGAGATTATAGAGGTGGAGGGAGACAATCTGCAAGAGAAACCGCTTCTCGTGTTTTTGCAGGGGCCATTGCCAAAACGTTTTTAAAACAAGAGCAAATTGAAATAATAGCTTACGTATCTGCTGTTGGAGATATTAAATTGAATAAGAGTTATTCCGAACTCGATTTATCTAAAACGGAAGAGAATATTGTTCGTTGTCCTGATCCTGTGATAGCGGAAAAAATGATTTCAAAAATCGATGGAATTAGGAAAGATGGGAATACGATAGGCGGTATTGTTACTTGTGTTATTAAGAATGTTTCGGTTGGATTAGGAGAACCTGTTTTCGATAAACTACATGCTGATCTTGGCAAAGCAATGCTTAGTATCAACGCGGCCAAAGGGTTTGAAATTGGTTCTGGTTTTGAAGGAACTTTATTAAGAGGTTCTGAGCATAACGACGAGTATTATATGGATGGAGATCGTGTTGCAACACGAACTAATCTATCAGGAGGTGTGCAAGGTGGTATCTCTAATGGAGAAGATATCTATTTTAATGTTGCCTTTAAGCCGATTGCTACAATTATGACTGATCAGAAATCGGTTGATGTAGACGGTAATGAAGTTATTGTTTCAGGGAAAGGACGTCACGATCCGTGTGTTCTTCCACGTGCAGTACCAATCGTAGAGGCTATGTCTGCCTTGATTATCTCAGATCATTTGCTTAGAAATCGCTCTTATCAATAATAAACATGAAAAAACTCGCTTTACATTGGCAAGTTATTATTGGTTTATTATTAGGTACAGCTTTCGCATATTTTTCAATCATTCAAGGACCGGCCTGGCAAAGTTTCACGGTTAATTACATTAAGCCATTTGGTGATATTTTTATTAATATCCTGAAAATGATAGCTGTACCCTTGGTTTTGTTCTCTGTTATTTTAGGAATAGTATCTCTGAAAGATGTTACGAAACTGGGTCGTATTGGAATCAAAACATTGGGTTTGTATCTAATAACAACAATGCTTTCCGTTAGCTTGGGTTTAATTGTAGTAAATGTAATTAAGCCAGGTGAGCATGTTGATGGTCGGATTCGTCTTGAGAATAGAATCAGCTATGAGATCTGGCGAGATTCAGAAGGAATAAAGAAATTAGACGATATATGTTTGTCATGCTTGCCAGAAAACAAGGAAGTGGTAGAACTAGTGCTAAAAAACAGAGGTGGTAAGTTGAATTCGTGGTCTGAAGATAAATTAGCTAAAGCCAAAAAGAATAAGAATTCGGGGCCACTGCAACCTTTAGTTGATGCAGTACCTAGTAATATTTTCAAGGCACTAACAGAAATGTCTATGTTGCAGATAATATTCTTTGCCATATTTTTTGGAATCGTTGCTGTTAAACTTCCTGAAAGTAAAAGAGAACCTCTGCTTGAATTAATTGATTCACTCAACGAAGTATTTATTGGGATGATAATGTTTGTAATGAAAGGAATGCCATTTTTTGTTTTTGCTCTGATGGCAGGGAAGTTGGTTGAAGCAGCAGGGTCAGATCCTGATAAGTTTACGGCGTTGCTAGATTACTTATGGAAGTATGGCGTGGTAGTTGTGTTGGGGCTGCTAATTATGATTTTTATTGTTTATCCGTTAATCGTTAAGTTACTTGCGAAAATAAGTCCTCGTACATTTTTGGGGAATATTTCGGATGCTCAAATTACCGCATTTTCGACTAGTTCATCAGTTGCAACACTCCCCGTTACTATGGATAACATCACAAATAAAATGGGGGTCCCTAAATCTATTTCAAGTTTTGTTTTGCCAATTGGTGCAACAGTAAATATGGATGGTACAAGTTTATATCAAGCTATTGCAGTTATTTCCTTAGCTCAATTTCATATGATAGATCTGGAAATTTCTCAACAATTGGTAATTATCATTACTGCAACACTTGCTTCAATTGGTGCAGCAGCAATACCTAGCGCTGGTTTGGTGCTAATGATTTTAGTGTTAGAATCTGTTGGCTTAAATCCTGCATGGATAGCAATAATTTTTCCTATAGATCGTATCTTAGACATGTGTAGAACGGTGGTAAATGTTACCGGTGATGCTACAGTTTCAACCATTATAGCAGTTTCGGAAGGAGAGTTAAACTCAAATAAAAATTAAAATGAAAAAAGTAATCATTGGCGTAGTCGCCTTTTTTGTGTTAATACTAGTTGCACTTGTTGTTTTTCCAATTGTATTTAAAGACGACATCATTGCGATGGTGAAGGAAGAAACCAATAAAAATATTAATGCGGTTGTTGATTTTGGTGATTTTGATTTGAGTATGATTTCAACATTTCCTCATTTTCATTTTGAAATTCATGATGTAAGTATAGTAGGGATTGATGAATTTGAAGGTGTTACATTACTTGAAATGGGGACCTTTGAGACGACTTTGGACATTAATAGTGTTCTTGAAGGGGAACAGTATAAGATTAAATCTTTTGAAATAATTGACTTAGTTGCCAATGCAATAGTATTGAAAGATGGTACGGCAAACTGGGACATAATGATTGCCTCTGATGAGGAGGAAACGGAAGTTGAAGAAACTACCGAGGAAACTAAATTTAAGTTAGGCTTGGATTATTATGCAATAGAGAATGCAAATATTGTATATGACGATAAGCCAGGTAATATGTATGTGGAAATAAAGAACTTCAATCATGAAGGTGAAGGTGATTTTACGGAGGATATTTTTCTTTTGGAAACTACTACGTACATTGAGTCGATGACTTACAAAAT
>JABSPR010000400.1 GCA_013214975.1 Flavobacteriales bacterium | reverse complement strand
TTTGTTTCTTCGTTGTACTCCCAGCTTTCGGCTAGTTCAGCTTTTATCTTCAGCGTAGTTTGATCTAAATCAACTAACCCTTCGTACATCTGATCTGCTATTCTCCATCCTGGAGCCAACGTACAGAACAATGGATAAAAACTTTTATAGTTTTCTATCTCGTTATATCTAAATACACCACCATAGTATACACCGCCTTTAGCCTGTGTACCTTTCGTTCCTTTTTTTCCTCCAGAAGAACACGCAACTAGAAATAGTGCTGCGCATAATGCTAATATTTTGAGACTTTTCAACATGAATAACTTCAATTTTGTTGTGAGAATCTACAAATATATGTATTGATACCCACAAAACGTCGTTTATAGTGATTATTTATATATCAGAAATTCGATAAAAAGTTGATCTCAGTTTTACATTCTTTTATTTATTTTCATCCCTTGTACATGATTGAATTAGCTTTACTCCAATTAGACCATTATAATTGGATCTGATGTGAACCTATTATATTGTCCAACAAGCCTATTTATTGAGATTAGCATTCATCATTTTATTCTATTTACTAATCGGATTTCAATTAAATCTGCACGGGCAAAGCCTAAATAATTGGCATTCTATTTCAGCTGTTATAGGTAAGGATACTCTCGTTTTGGATTCACTTAGCATTGTGCCGAATAGCATTAATATATTTGATATGGCGGGTAACTTAATTCCAAAAAAAAACTATCGCGAATTTCCCGGTTCCGCAAAAATTATTCACACAAAAGAATTCACTAGGCACCACCTAAACGACTCTGTAAATATTCAATACCGAACGTTTCCAATCGCATTGGAAAAACAAACATTTCACAAAGACCTGAGGGTTCTCGAACCATCAGAAAAAGGCATGATAAACCCATTTATGTACACACATAATCCAACTAAAAACTCTCCATACCTCTCATCTGGATTATCCAAAACGGGCAGTATTTCTAGAGGACTAGCTATAGGAAACAACCAAGACCTTTCGGTTAGTTCCAATTTAGATTTACAAATCTCAGGAAAATTAAATGAGCGAGTAAATATACTAGCCGCTATCACCGATAGGAATATCCCAATTCAACCAGATGGAACAACAGCACAAATTCAAGAGTTTGATCAAGCATATGTTCAGTTATACGACGCTAAATCAAAATTAACCGTTGGCGATTTTCGGATAGATGAACGATCCGATTATTTTCTCCGATTTCTAAAAAAAGCCCGTGGAGGACTTTTCGAGACAAGTTCAAACTTAACAAAAGGCTCAAATAATAATTCCGATCAAACCTTAAACAATAGAGTTGCCGGGGCGATTTCAAAAGGTAAATTTTCTCGTTATCAAACTCAAGGACAAGAAGGCATACAGGGTCCTTATAAATTAAGCGGTGCTAATAATGAGTTATTTATAGTCGTGCTATCTGGTACAGAAAGGGTATTTATAGATGGGGAGTTAATGAAAAGAGGTCAAGATCACGACTATACGATTAACTATAACACAGCCGAAATCACCTTCACTGCTAAAAGAATGATTACGAAGGACAAAAGGATCGTGGTAGAATTTCAATATTCGGATCGTAACTATGTCCGATCGATGTATAACACCTCCACAGAATTCGAAACAGAAAAATTTAAAATAGGCTTGAAGTACTATTCCGAACAAGACAACCGAAATCAATCCCTTCAACAAGATCTAACCGATGAGCAAAAGCTGATCTTATTTAATGCGGGTGATTCATTACAAAATGCCATAATTAACACAGAGTTGGCAGTGCCATTTAGCAACGATGAAGTACTATATCGAATGATGGACTCATTAGGACACAAAGATATATTCGTATACACCACAAATGAAGACTCTATCTCCTATCGAGTAAAATTCAGTAATGTCGGTCAAGGTTTTGGAAACTATATACAAGCTAATACTTCAGCAAATGGAAAAGTTTTCAAATGGCTAGAACCAATTTCAGGAATTCCACAAGGAAATTATGCTCCAAAATCGATACTAGCAGCACCCAGTAAAAAGCAGTTGATTGTGTTAAACAATGAGATCAAAATCACAAAAAACACAACGGCAATATTAAATTTAGCGCGATCTGAAAACGACATTAATCTATTTTCCGAACACGATAAAAAGAACGACGTAGGCTACGCGTTTAGAGCCAAAATAGTGAACGATATCAAGCTATTTAACGACACAACTGGTAATCCTTGGCGGCTAATTTCCCACGTTTCATTTGAAGGCCTTAAAGAAGATTATTCGTCTATAGAAAGATTCCGATCTGTAGAGTTTACAAGGGATTGGAATTTGCAGAAAAACTCGTTTACGGAGAAGCAATATTTAACTGAAGTGGGATTCAACCTGTTAAAAAAGAAAACAGGCAATATTCAATATAATTTCAACTCCTTTAATGAAGCTGGGAAATATAGCATCTTCAAAAACGAAGTCAAATCTAATCTCAATAAGAATGGATTTAAAGCCAAAGTGAAGGCGAGTTATCTAGAAACAAAATCGGTTCGTTCGAATAGTTTTGCTAGAATAAAAGGAGACTTTTCTAAAGCAACCAAGCTGTTTACAATTGGGGTGAAAGAAGAGTTTGAACAGAACCTATTTAAGCAAAAAGGTTCCGACAGTTTGGTTAGCGGAGACAGTTATCAATTTCTCGCTTTAGAAGGATATCTTTCTAACTCCGATAGTGCAACCAATAAATATAGGCTTAACTATAAACACAGGCTAGATAAAGGCATTGTAGGTAACTCTCTTTCAAATGTAACTTTAGGAGAAAGTGTAGGACTAACAACGAACATCCGGAAAAACAAGAACAGCATAATTAAAAGTACAACCGAATACAGACGACTTCGGATTATGGATTCTACAGCCAACTTTTATGGACATCAAGCGGATAAAAATTTAGTAAATCGGTTAGAATACCTTCTTAAATTATTCAAGGGAACTATATCAACTCGGTCGTTTTATGAGATAGGATCTGGTTTAGAAGTTAAAAAGGAGTTTCAATATCTAGAAGTACCAATCGGCCAAGGAGCATATGTATGGAAAGACCACGACAACGATGGCATTCAAGAATTGAACGAATTTGAAGTTGCACAAATTATGAACGAAGCAAATTTCATCAAAGTCTTTACCCCTACCTCTCAATATGTTAAGACATCAAATAATCAATTTAATCAGTCGCTCTATATAAAACCGGCAATAATCTGGAAAAACAAAAAGGGCATTAAGAAAGTGCTATCTAAACTGTCTACCCAGACTACATTTCGAATAGATCGAAAAACAAAAAACGAATTAACTCTCAACGCCTTCAACCCTTTTTATAATAAAACGGATAGTCTAAATCTGATAACTGAGAATTACTCTTTACGAAATATCTTATTTCTCAACAAGGGCCATTCTAAAATTGGCGGCGATATTCACACTTTAGAAACACGAAATAAAATGATTCTGGTAAATGGGTTTGATGAGCGCAGAGACAAGCTAATGGGTGCTAACTTTCGATGGAACATTAATAAAAAAATTAGTCTCACAAACCTTTACGATAGAGGAGAAAAAAACAATTCCTCCGAGGCTTTTAGTTCAAGAAATTATCAAATTGAATACGAAAAAGTAAAGACCAAATTAAGTTTACAACCCAACTCAACCTATAGAGTTAGTGCTTTATTCAATTATCAGAACAAGAAGAACCTAATCAATAATCAAGAAACGGCCTTAATTCAAGAATACGGAGCTGAACTAAAATTTAATTCTGTAACAAAAGGAAGTCTTATGGCGGAAATCAAATTTATTCGAATAGACTATGACCCTAAGTCTGATGATCCTAATACTTCATCCATTTCTTATGAAATGTTAGAAGGGCTGCAGAATGGAAATAACATAACGTGGAGAATATCATTCCAGAAAAAGCTTGCAAACAATATGCAACTTAGCATCAACTATGATGGACGATATTCAGAAACTGCCAACGTGGTACACACTGGAGGCGCGCAAATAAGGGCCTTCTTCTAGATTACTCTAGATTAAAAGACATTTTACCTATTTCACCACCATCGGAAAATAAGCTAACAACGTACTCTCCCGATTCAACCATTTCTTCTTGTTGACGATACCAGTAAATACATTTTTCGACCTCCTCTCCTTGATAGTCCAAATCTTCCTTAATACTAAAATAGCCTCTCCCTCCAGGAAAATTAAACATGTACTCTTCGCTACTTCCTTTTGCTAGTACCTTCCCTGAAGGGGTGGAGATTCGAACATAAACATCTCTTTTACCTTTATCCGCTATTTCATTTTCAGCAAGTGTAAAACAGATTTCTATTTTATCTACTCGTCTTGCTCTACTCGTTTTAGACTCTACATTACCAAATCGGAATTTGATAGGTGTAACATTTGCATTAAACGCTTTTAGCAACGACATCAACTGAACTTTTTGCTGTAGTTGACCCTTTTCTTCCACCAAAGTCTCATTAACAACACGCTCTTCTACCAACACTTTTCTTACCCATGTATTTTGAGCCGTCAAGTTTTGATTCATCGTGTTCAGAGAGTCTATCGCAACAATGTAGCCCTTCATGATTCCCCTCAATGTCTCTGCTTCTTTTTTGTATTTGGCCGTTAATGCTTTATCATCTTTGCCTTGCTTTAATTCTACAAGCATTTCTTCAATTTTGGTTTTTTCCGCCACCAACTGTGCATTTAAAGAATCATTACTTGTCGTCATGTCCTCATATTCTGCAAGTAGTGCAGAAAGTTCTTCTTCAAGCATTTTACGCTCGTAATCTATTTTCTCTTGCTTCTGAATTTCAACAACGATAGCATCTCTTTGGCTGTTCATCTTAAACAACAAACCAAGGATGATTAGAAATAGAATAATCGAAATGATCTTAAACTTGTCTAATCCCTTCTTAGAAGAGATCTCTTCTCTTTGAATTTCTGGTTGTACCGATCCTTTTTGCTCTTCTTCTGGTTCTTGATTTTCTGACATACCTTTGTTTTATACTGTTTGTTGTGCCCTCGCGAAGCGAAATTAATCCACTTTGCATATAGGTTTAAAGAAGACGAATAAGGGTTATGAACACTTGACTGTGAATGGGTTTATCAAGTAAAGAGATCCCGATTTACTCCTCAGTATCAAGCAATTCGATATCAGCTATTTGAAATCGATCCTTTTTAACCGAACCAGTAACTTTGGCTTTTCGAATAGTTGAGCACATCCCGTCTACACCATGTGCATCACCATGATCGTCCATGCTAGAGCCATCTGCGTAATAGGCCGTCCCATTTACTTTTACAGCTAAACTACACCCCGATCCTTCCAAACCGAACTGGCATTGACCACAAGACACCTCAACAATTTCGTCTTTAACTTCAACAGTATTCTCTTCTCCAGCTTGTGAAACTATTGCTGCAGAAAACAGAAGGAATAAAACAAAAATTGCTTTTTTCATAATTGAAATGTATAGTTGGTTCGATCAAATTTAATCTATTTTTATTCGCAAAGATTAATAAATTAGTCCTTTCAAAAATGATGAACAATTTCCTTTCCACCCTGTTCGATTTATTCTTTCCACCAACCTGTTCTGGCTGTAAAAATTTATTACTCCAAAACGAAAGAGCATTCTGCACACAATGCAAAATAGATTTACCCAAAACTAACTTTCACGATGACCCCGAGAATAACGTGAACAAACTCTTTTGGGGGAAAGTAAAAGTAGAAGCTTCCACAGCATTCTTGTATTATAATAAAAAAGGAATTGTTCAAGAAATGATTCATAGTTTAAAGTATAAATCCAATAAACTTACGGGCCAAACACTTGGAAATTTACTCGGCCTCCAATTAAACGAATCTGAAAATTTCAAGAACATTGATCTCATTATTCCAATTCCTCTACACAAAAAGAAATTGCGATTAAGAGGATTTAATCAAAGCGAAGAAATCGTAAAGGGTTTGGCAACCTCCATGAATAGACCCTACAATTTTAATTGTATTGAAAGAATCACCGAACGAGAAACGCAAACGAATAAGTCTAAGTTTTACCGATGGCTTAATATGAAAGATGTTTTTGTAGTAGTTAATAAAGAGCCGTTAGCAGGTAAACACATTCTTCTTATTGAT
>JABSPR010000399.1 GCA_013214975.1 Flavobacteriales bacterium | reverse complement strand
ATACGTTTAGCACAAGAACCATGCTTGATGCTTTTGTTGCGTATGGATTTACGGATACGCGAGTGAAATATGGAGCTGGGCTGCTTCATTTCCTTTCTAAGAAGCCGAGAAATTCTATTGATATACATTATAAAAATGATATTGAGCAGCTGGGGATGAGTAATAATGCGTTAGAAACGGATAATGCTCTAACCTCGATGTTAAGGACACAGAAGAACTTTAAACTTACAAATGTAGAAGAGTATAAAGTTGCTTATGAGATGGAGTGGCTCGAAGGGTTATCTACAAAATTAACGTTGGCGCAAAGTATTTTTAATCCACTTGGAGAACTTGATTATAGCTTTTATGACGAAGGAGTGCTCGTTGATAGAAAAGACCTCAGAACCTCTGAAGTGTCTTTCTATACACGTTTTGCCTATAAGGAGAAGTTTGTATCAGGAGAATTCAGTAGAATTAGTTTAGGTACAAAGTATCCCGTATTGCAGTTTAATTATACAGCAGGAATAAAGGGTGTCCTAAATAGTCAGTATCAATACCATAAGATAATAATGAATATTAGTGATAAGCTGAGATTAGGAGCATTTGGTAGTACCAAGTATGCTTTTGAATATGGGAAAATATTTGGAAAAGTACCTTATCCATTGCTTGAAATGCACCCTGGAAATGAGACATATTTTTATAATGATATGGCCTATAATTTGATGAACTATTTTGAATTTATTAGTGATGAGTTTATCTCATTTACAGCGAGTCATCATTTTGATGGATTTATCATGAATAAGATCCCATTAATTAGAAAGTTGAAATGGCGAACTGTAGCAAATGTCAAGGGTGTATATGGCAGCGTAAGAGATAAGCATCAGGATATTCTCTTGTTTCCGAACCAAGGAGTAAATCTTGCAAAGAAACCATATGTTGAAGCAGGTGTGGGATTGGAGAATATCTTTAAAATAGTTAGAATAGATGCTATCTGGAGACTGAGTTACCGTGATCATAACAGCGATATAATAATTTCGGATAACCAGAAAGTTTCTAACTTCGCCATCAGAGGTAATTTCGCCTTCAATTTTTAAAAGTGTAATGAAATTATTTACGCAGAATTTAGTAAAAAGCTATAAAGGCCGTGTTGTTGTAAACGAGGTTTCTATAGAAGTTAATCAAGGGGAAATCGTTGGTCTGCTTGGCCCAAATGGAGCTGGTAAGACAACAACATTTTATATGATGGTTGGCTTGATAAAGCCAGAAGAAGGTACTATTTATCTTGATGAAAAGGATATTACTTCTTATGCAATGTATAAAAGGTCGCAAATTGGTGTCGGATATTTGGCCCAAGAACCATCCGTTTTCAGAAAGTTAAGTATTGAGGATAACATCAAGATTATCTTAGAGATGACTAAGCTATCTAAGAAAGAGCAAAGCCATAAATTAGAAAAACTTTTGGACGAGTTCGGTTTGAATCACGTACGTAAGAATAGAGGAGACCTTTTGTCGGGAGGAGAGAGGAGGAGATGTGAGATTGCTAGAGCCTTAGCCAATGATCCTAGTTTTCTATTATTAGATGAGCCATTTGCAGGCGTAGACCCTATAGCGATTGAGGATATTCAATCAATAATAAATAGATTGAAAGAGAATAACATTGGTGTTTTAATTACTGATCACAATGTGCACGAAACCCTTTCAATTACAGATAGAGCATATCTATTGTTCGAAGGTAAAATTCTGAAAGCAGGTACTGCCGAAGAATTGTCCAAAGATGAACAAGTTCGGAAAGTATATCTAGGAGAAAATTTTAAATTGAGATAAGGGAATTTAGATCGTTTTAATCACGATCGTAAAACTCTCCATTATTTCATTAGCAAGAAGTTTTTTGCAAGCAGATTCGGCCATTTCTTTCGCCGCTTCCTCACTGTTAGCTTCTATTTCTGTAGAAATATGTTTGCCAATCCTAACTTGACTTAAGCCTCCTAAATCAATGTTTTTTAACGATGATTCAACAGCTTTTCCCTGTGGATCCAATAATGCTTTTAAAGGCATTATATCTATTTCAGCACTAAATTTCATTCCTTGTATAATTATTTATTAAAGACATTAATACGTACAACATTATTATTAATGGAATTGCCAAGAATTGATTAGCAACAACATATAAAGTGATAAACATCCCTGACGATAATATCAAGAAAAGGTATCTCACTTTATTTCCTTCCCATTTAAAGTTGTTGAACTTTAATGAAAACAAAGGTAATTCGCATATCAATAGAAAAGACAGCAATAGCGTTATAGATATTAAGAAATATGGGCTTAGAAGTATTTGATTGATATATTCAATGTCTGCATTTAGAATTAATGGGAAAGAACCAATAAGTATAGCATTAGCTGGTGTCGGTAAACCAATAAACGAGGTTGTTTGACGCTCATCAAGATTGAATTTTGCAAGTCGATAAGAAGAAGCACAGGCTATAATAAATACCACGAATACGGCAGATCCGGTTAACGAAATTTCTAGTAGCCGGTACATTATCATAGAGGGTAAAACACCGAAACTTACTAAATCAGATAAGGAATCTAATTCTTTCCCCATTTTCGAACTCACTTTTAACAGTCTAGAAGAAGCCCCATCAAAAAAGTCAAAGACAGCGGCAAGGCCAATCATTGCTGCACAATATTCTAAATCGTTTTGAAATGCAAATACAATTCCAATGCAGCCACAAAAGAGATTGGCAAGAGTTATAAGGTTTGGGATCTTATTTTTCAAATGACAGTTGTTATTCCAAGGGCAAACTTAATTAAATTTAATATCGATAGAAGCCTGAAATAGTACACTTTTTGTTATTTACCCTGTTAACAAAGTATTACATGCTTAATTCTAAATTATTATTCTATGCACTTCTGGTAATGGATATTTACAAGACGTATACTATTCGTCTGTAATTGGTCGTTTAACCAGCATATATGGGAAGGCAAGGAGTGTTCCAATCTTAATTTGT
>JABSPR010000398.1 GCA_013214975.1 Flavobacteriales bacterium | reverse complement strand
CAGAACCGAGCTGAATCAGAACTGAACCAAACTGAATCGAAATGAATATGAACTGAACCAAAATGAATTTAAATAGAACCAATGTGAATTGAGTAGAATATGCGGTATGCCATTGGTTTTCTACTATAAGTTGGTACTATATATAACGTTATAATCGTTGTAGAAATTATATGTACGACTAAACATTTGAGCTATTGTAGCTTTAACATTCACTTTTTCTATACCTTGCAAATCATTAGATTGCACATTAACCTTAGTAAGAACTGACTAAAGTTAATTATAAGAAAACATTATCAAGATAAGATTTCGGTACAGCAAGAAGTTGTTGTACTAAGTTGCATTACCTCTAAATGGCCATTCCTATTCAAATGATGGTGTTATAAGAACTTATGAGGAATGCTTTATAGATTAAATAAGAATAACGCAGATAGTAAAAGGGATATGCTAAAGCCTTGCTGCAATATTGCAAATTGGATACCTTAGCCATGGTTATCATTTGGGAACATTGGCGTTCTCTTTAAACTTATACGGTATATTAAATGTCATTATTCCAAACCTCAGTACTCAAAAAGCATCTAGCACTCCAAGACAGAGACGTAGTTGCAAAAGCTTATAAAAAGTTCACAAAGTACTTTCATGATTCTGCCATACAGGAGAACATTAAGACAAGTAAAGAAGAACAGTTTCAGGAGGGGTTTCTTAGAGAACTATTTGTTACCGTTTTTGGCTATGTTCTAAACCCTAGTGCGAAATTTAATCTTACCACAGAACTTAAAAATCTTAAAGGAGCAAAAAAAGCAGATGGTGCAATATTGGTAGATGGTAAAGCACTTGGGGTTATAGAGTTAAAAGGAACTAAGACAAAAGATTTGGAATCAATTCGCCAACAAGCATTCGATTACAAATCTCATCATCCAACTTGCGAATACATTATTAGTTCCAATTTCGAGAAACTAAGATTCTATATTCAGACATCAGATGAGTTTGAAGAGTTCAATTTATTCGATCTTTCTCTGGAACAGTTTGAGTTAATGTATCTATGCTTAAATAGCGAGAACCTATTAAACAATGTTCCTTTAAAAATAAAGAAGGCTTCTCTACAGGAAGAGGAAGCCATTACCAAACAATTCTACAAAGATTACTCGCAGTTTAAACGTGAGCTTTTTAGAGACCTGGTAAAGCTAAATATGAAAAACGAAGTCTTCCGTTCTGAGTTAGAAAAGGAGGACACCGACCGTGCCGTAAAGAACATTAAGCAGGCTTTATTTCAAAAGTCTCAAAAGCTAATTGACCGCTTTCTGTTTATCTTTTTTGCTGAGGATAGAGGTTTGTTGCCGCCCAATTCTACACTTAAAATACTAGAGCAGTGGGATAAATTGAATGAGATGGACGAAATAGTTCCCTTGTTCTCTCGCTACCAAAAGTACTTTACATACTTAGATACAGGTAGAAAAGGGACGGACAAAAGCGCCGAAATCTTTGCATACAACGGTGGACTATTTAAACCAGATTCCATTTTAGATTCGTTAATAGTAAGTGACGACTTGCTTTACAAACATACCAAAGCCTTACAAGCCTATGATTTCGAAAGCCAAGTAGACGTAAATATTCTAGGCCACATTTTTGAAAACTCTCTTAACGAAATAGAAAGCGTTAATGCAGAAATTGAAGGGGGGGAATTTGTAGAGCAAACTTCTAAACGTAAAAAAGACGGTGTTTTCTATACACCCAAGTATATTACCAAATACATTGTAGAGAATACTGTTGGGAAACTTTGTACTGAAAAGAAAGCTGAGTTTGGTATAGAAGAGGAGGAGTATTTAAAGAGTAGAAAGGGTAGGCCTACTAAGGTGTTAAAGGCATTGCAAGATAATTTAGAGGGATATAGAAACTGGTTGCTTACTATTACTATATGCGACCCTGCTTGTGGCTCTGGTGCATTTCTAAACCAAGCTTTAGATTTCTTGATAAAAGAACATGGCTATATAGATGACCTTCAGAATAGTTTACTTGGAGGAGGTCTGCCATTCCCAAATATTGAAAACACTGTTTTAGAGAATAATATTTTCGGTGTAGACATTAACGAAGAATCTGTAGAAATAGCCAAACTCTCTCTTTGGCTCCGCACCGCACAACCTCGCAGAAAACTAAACGACTTAAGCAGTAATATTAAATGTGGCAATTCTCTAATTGATAGTAAAACTGTTGCTGGCGACAAAGCTTTTAAGTGGGAAGATGAATTTGCTTCCATTTTTGAAATGGGTGGTTTTGATGTGGTGATTGGGAATCCTCCATATGTTAGGAGTAGAGAGTTGTTTTCTGAGGAGGAAAAAAACTATTACATAAAAAAGTATACAACGGTTTCATATCAGTTGGATTTGTATAAGCTGTTTATTGAAAAATCTTGTTCATTGATAAATGCAAAAGGGAAGCTATCTTTTATTACTCCTTCTGTGTTCTTAACTAATGACTATGATAGGACATTACGAAAATTTATAATTGATAAATTCTCGTTAGAAATTATTGCATCAAGTGATAAAGATATTTTTACGGATGCAAGTGTTAAAACAGTTACGTTCTTAATCTCGAATTTTAAAGAAGGTAACTTGGTTAGGTTTTTCAAAATAAACAATGCTGAGTTTGATTTTGAAAAAGAAATTCCACAAAAGGCTTTTGTGGAACAAGATTATTTGATAAATGAAAAGTTGAATATTTCGGCAATTCCAATTATTAATAAATTAAATCAATTTAAAAAGTTAGGCAGTTTTTTTGAAATTAAGAATGGGATTAAAGTTCGAAAAGACTTGTTGTTCGAGGTCTGTAAGGATAACAGTTATAAGAAATTTATTTTAGGTAAAAACATCTTTGGATATTATAATACATATGATGGAATATTCATTGATTATAAACCTGAGAACGAAAAATTATATACAAACCAAGCATTTAGGACAAAGGAAATATTTGAACGGGAAAAACTAATAACAAGACAGATTTTAGGAAAAAGAATCATGACTTGTTTTGATGATGAGAACTATTATACTGATCAAACAACGTATGTAATAAACAAAAACACAAATGGGCATGAGCTAAAGTATTTATTGTGCATACTTAATTCTAGATTGATTTATTATTATTTCAATAATACTTTCTCTGATAATAAAATCACCTTCCCAAAGGTTAAAAGATCACAACTATTAGAGTTGCCATATAATTCAACATGTAATCAAGCAGACTTAATTGAGTTTGCAATTAGTAAAGTAGGATTAGAAAAAGAATTTTATAAATCAAGAGTTCAGTTTACCAAATATTTTCAATCACAGTACGCCCTTGATTCTGTATCTAAAAAACTTCAAAACTGGTACTTTTTAGAGTTTTCTGATTTTATCAAAGAACTCAACAAAGCCATTAAAAAAGTGGGAGGGGAGAAACTTACAAAGTCCGATGAAATGGATTGGATGGATGTTTTTGAGAAAAAGAAAGCAGAGGCACAAACGCTAAAAGCAGAGATTGATAAAACGGATAGAGAAATAGACCAAATGGTTTATGAGCTGTATGGGTTGAGTGAGGAGGAGATTAAGATAGTCGAGGAAAGTTAATATATAGATTATGCAAGCAAACGAACTTCCAATTAATAATTTTCTACAAGCACAAAATGTGCAATTTGTAATTCCAGTTTATCAAAGAAATTATGATTGGACAACCAGTGAGTGCCGAGAGATACTTAATGATATAATATCAGTTGAGCAACAAGAACGTGGAACACATTTTATTGGGAGTATTGTGTTTATCCATGAAGGCGCATACAGTACTAGTGAGGTAAAAGAATTAGTAATCATAGATGGACAACAGCGGCTAACGACAATAAATATATTGTACGTAGCCTTATATCGATTTGCGAAAGAAAATGGTATGCAGCAAGAAATTGATATGTTGTACAACCTGTATCTAACCAATCAATACGTTCAACAAGAATCGAGCAAACTGAAGCTTAAACAAACCGACAATAATTCTTTAGCTTTTAAAGCCATTCTGAATGGTACGGAAACCGAGTTCGACAAATATTCAAATGTTATTGAGAACTACAATTATTTTAGAGATAGAATAGAGCAAGACAATTTTAATACAATCTTGAATGGCATTAAGAGGCTCATATTTGTTGAGATTTCATTAGAGAGAGGGAAAGATGACCCTCAAAGAATTTTCGAAAGTTTAAACTCGACAGGTTTGGATTTATCACAATCAGATTTAATCAGAAATTTTATTCTTATGGATTTAGATCCGAAAGATCAAAATAGAATATTTGATCAGATATGGAATCCAATAGAAGAGAATGCAAGAGATTTGACTAGGCAAAAATCTATGGTGTCCGAATACATTAGGGATTACTTAACTCTTCGAAATAAAAAAATCCCTAATAAAGGGAAGGTTTATATTGAGTTTAAAAAATTATATGCAGGAAGAAAAGATGAGGCATACCATCAAGAATTAGAGAAAATTAAATCGCTCTCATCTCATTATAAGAAATTAATAAATCCGTCTACAGTTACTAATAATGAGTTAAAAAGAGAGCTGGAATACATTACTCGATTAGAGATTAATGTAGCTTTCCCATTCTTGTTACAAGTTTTTGAAGATGCAGATAATGGACTTATAGACGCCGACACTTTAGTAAACATTACAAAGCTAATTCAGTCGTATTCTTGGAGAAGGTTTGTAGTTGGTTTGCCTACCAATGCATTGAATAAAATCTTCATGACACTGTACGCAGAGGTGGATACGGAAGATTATTACGATTCAATTGCTATTGCGTTAATGAAAAAGAGAGGTAGCGCAAAATTCCCGACGAATGAAGAATTAATATCTTCGTTGAAGGATAAAGACCTTTATAATATTAAATCCAAGAACAGAAATTACATGTTCGAGAAGTTAGAAAATCATAACAATAGGGAACATGTAGATACCTCTAATGAAAACATAACTATCGAACATATATTCCCTCAAAACCCAAATGAAGATTGGAATGAAAATTTAGACACAGATGACTTTTTTAGTCTTAAAGAAAAGTACACAAACACGATAGCTAATCTAACATTGTCTGGGAACAATGGGTCGTTAAGCAATAAGTCCTTTTTAGAAAAAAAGTCCATGAATAAAGATGGAGGTAAACAAGGGTATGAGTTTAGCAGACTTTGGCTAAATAGTTATCTTCAAAGTATAGAGGGATGGAATATTGAAAACTATAATAAACGCCTTGAAATTATTTCAAACAGGTTTGTAGATATTTGGGAATATCCTAATATAGAGATTCCCACTATTGATGAGAATAGTGAAATAAACTTGTTCGACGCGGAAAAACCAACCCACAAAAAGCTGGAGTATTTTATTTTTGAAACGGCCAAAGTGGAAGAGAACAAGGTGGCTCAAATGTATTTTTATGTGCTTAGAAAACTATATACAAAAAACACAGAGTTACTTCTGTCTTTGCAAGAGGCGTTAAAAATAACAAGGGATGAAGAGGACTTTCGGGCTCCACAAGAGTTAATTAATGGATATTTTATTGAAGCAAATATCGATAGCAATACAAAGTTTAAAACACTAAAGAAGCTTTTATCGTCATTCGAATTAGAGGACGAACTATTGATAAAATATGCTGCCGATTCAGAACAGGATGGAATAGTGAACAGACACGTTCTGCGACGTGAATTCTGGAGTCAACTTTTGCCTCAACTACACGATACAACTTTATTTTCCAAAGTAAAGGCAACAAAAGACCACTGGTTACAAACTGGCGCAGGGGTGAGTGGGGTATCCTATACGTTTCTAATTACAAGAACCTACGCTAGAATTGAGCTAACAATCTCAACATCAAACAAGGAAATTAATAAGCGTTATTTCAATCAGCTAGAAAAGCGCAAGGATCAGATAGAGCAACGGTTTGGACAAGAGTTAGTTTGGGAAGAACTCGAGGATAACAAGATGAGTAGAGTGAAATGCGAATTAGGAGGTGTGAATCTATTTGAAGAATCAAATTGGGAAGAAATGAGTGGTTTCTTCATCGAAAACCTTCCTAAGTTTGAATTGGCATTCAAGCAAGAGATTGACAAATTGAAAGGAGCTGTATTGATATAAAGTTTATAACTTACCTTGTTGTTCAATACAAGATTTCTCATTTTTCTTCGTTGTAGTATCTCAACCATCACAACCAAAACAAGTTGCACGGAAATGAAATCCAATTAATTGGAAGTATATACCTCTCAGTAAAAGAAATGATGATGCTATTAGGCAAAGATCTTTCAAGCCGTGGACAATACGAAGGCACTCGCCAAACTCATCAAGAGTTAAGAAATCAAATTAAATCAGGACTAAAAAAATTAAGCGTTGAAGCTTATATTAGGCTTCGTCAGTTACATCGTAGAACAGTAATCTCTAAGCTTAATTCTATTAGATCATTCGGGAAATAGTCTTTCCACTCCACCATATTCATATATAAAATACAACCTTTTACAGGGCTTTGCAGGAAAATGCAAGGTTACGCAGTTAAAGGCAGTTAATAGCAGTCCATTTATATCTATACCCCTGTAAACGCCCGTTTACAGAGGCATGAAGACAATACTGAAAATCTTAGCATTAGCCGTTTCGGCCTTCGGAGCAAAAAAAGGATACGACTATTTCAAGAAATACAGGAACATAAAAAAGCTATCCATCGGGATAGATTCTTTTAAGCTTCCCAAGCTAAATCTCAAGTCTCTTTTTGGCAACATCAAAGCAAGTGTAACAATCGGAATTAAGAATTTTAGCGAATCAGCATACAGTTTAGAACAGGTAAAAGTTGACGTATTCACTTTGGCTGGCGATCTACTTGGTGAGCAAAGTACGCTTCTCGCAGATTCAGTATCCATTGTTCCAAATGAACATACCGCATTCTCTCTCGACTACTCCATCCCCTCTGTGAAATTGCAAGAACTCTTGCAAGCACAGGGAGGCGTGGCAGTGGTAGCAATGAGGTTTTTGGACTCTGGAAAATACGGAATTCAATTAGTTCTAAAAGGCTTTATCGTGAGTGAAGGAATAACAATAGATATAAACGAAAACATAACAATATGATAGAAAAATATTATTTAATAATTATTTCGGTGCTGTTTAGTGCCATCCTCGGAATCATAGGATACTGGGCGAAATATGTTCACAGAGAAATTAAAACACTTCTCAAAGAATTAATCTCCTACACCCACAATCTCAAGGAAGTTATAATTCAAATCCAAACACAAATTGACAAGGGGATTGAAATAGACATCAAGGACATTAAAGGTGATATCAAAACACTTTACACCAAGACTTCTATCAATTCAAAGAAAATTGCTAAAGCACAATGCAACGATAAATAGAATGAGCGAACCAAGAAATACATATGGAATTAAGAACATCGGCAAAATAGAAGATGCTGGCAATGTAGTACCAAGAGGTCGGATAGACAGGTATTGGGAAACGCAAGGTAACTCTCCTGATGTAAAATT
>JABSPR010000397.1 GCA_013214975.1 Flavobacteriales bacterium | reverse complement strand
TAAGGTCGCGAGCCGATTGGACCGCGCCAGACTGTTCAGAAGCAGAAGCAGCAGCACCACGGCGCGGGAATCGGCGGCGCCAACCATTCCCCTGGTGCTGATTCTCGACGAGCTCCGCCGTCCCGATGACAAAATATATCACAATGCACCACCAGCATGCGGTCTTCCTCATATATATTATGCCCTTCGGCCCGAGGACGAGACGGCCGTATTAGTATTAGAAAATAAAGAATGGCCTGGAGATCACTTAATGTTTAGTTACCCTTTAAATATCTATTATGAAAGTTTAGTATTAGAAAATAACGAGTGCCCTTACTTACATTATGGGGTACAAAATATAACTAATTCATTAACTGCTATTGAAGCGCAAGAAAAATCTACTGAATTAATAATTAAATACTTAACTAATCATTCTATTAATAATTCAATTTTGGAAGTTGGAATAGGGCTAGGAACAACACTAAATAAGCTACAATCTTGTGGTTATAATGTTAAAGGTATATCACCTGATTTAGACCAAATTACTCAATCAAATATGCTACATACATCTTTTGAGGATTATATAACAACAGATACTTATAATCATATTTTGTTTCAAGAATCTGCTCAATACATAGACCCCTCAATTATAGTTTCCAAATCACATTCTTTATTAGAAAAACAAGGACAATTACTCATAATGGATGAGTTTTCTACTGAAATTATACCTGAAGTTGAGAAACTTATTGAAGGAATGTTTAAGATAGAAGATTTAAAAGATTTAACGAAAAAAGCTAAAGGGTCTATAACTTACTTAATTAAAATAATTGAAAAGCATAGAAATAATATTACAGATTCACGTATTGATGACTTATTACCTTTACTCAAAATAAGAGAATCAGAATATAATAATGGCACTTATAAATATCTGTTGGTGTCGTTAATAAAGAAATAATTCTTGCTTAATACCTTATTTTGTGTTATTATAGGACATAATGAAAAACGAAACCAATAGAGGAATACAATGTCAGTAGCAGTAGACATGACAAACATGAGCCGAGAAGAGCTTATGGAGGCTCTTGAGACGGAGCGAACTAAAACGGAAAAGAAGATCGTAGTGAAGGTCAGCCCTAAGGGGTGTGTCCAAGTTAACGGTATTCGTAAGTTTCCTATTACATTCTACAAGAATGAGTGGGAAACTTTATTCTCTCTTCGTGAACGAATTGAGAATTTTATTGTGGAGAATGAAGACGCTCTAGCTATTAAGGCGTAATCATTGAAATGATTGCACGAACTTCACGAAACCTCGGACGCCAAGTCCAGTTACTCGTCCCATATGGCAACCCATTTTATGGCGCCATCGGAATTGTTTCAAGTTGGCGCAGCGTTGATGCTGCTTATGTCAGGGTCAAGGGTGGAATTTACTCAATAAGTCGAAAGAATCTGAAACTCGTTTCTCGTGGACGTGGATCAATAAAATTGAGAAGCCAAGTCTAGTAACCTAGGCTTGGCTTTTTTTGAGAAGAATAAAAAATGACTAAAACAACAAAACCAAATTACAATGCGACTTTGACATATGGTAAAACCAAGTATGCGAATAAAGATATGTATATGACTGATAATGAAAACAATAAGGTTTTGGAAAATGCAATATCCAATCTCAGTGATGACGAAGAAACCAAAGAGTTGAAGAGGGT
>JABSPR010000396.1 GCA_013214975.1 Flavobacteriales bacterium | reverse complement strand
TCTGAAGAACAACTTCCCTTCATCTTCTAGATTGGATGAACTCGATTGAATCCCATCCAAGAATAAGTCGTAAGAGTCATCAAATTTAATTATACCGACAGCTTGGGATATTTTACCCTGTTGAATGTCCAACAACCTTTCTGGTTCAACAAAGTTCTCACAGAGATCAGATGGTAAGCACAAAATAGTTAAAATATCCATCAGGCAACACAAGACTTCTCTTCCAAACTGACCGGCTCCTACAATACAATACTTTCTTTCCAACACTATAAATTAATTTAAGAATCTGACGCCACCACTTCTCCCATCGTTTAACTATATTCACAATAGGATAAGAACACCAACTTTATCGTTGATAACGTATTCTGGTTGAAGGTACAAATTAAATAAAAGAAGGCTTTGCAATGGATTTATACATTATATGATCGACGTAAGCATTATCATACCTGTTTATTGCAACGAGAAATCGATTGCAAAGACTGTTCAAGCTATTGTTGAGGAAGTAGTATTAAATAATTCAAGTTTAAACTTTGAAATTATTTGTGTTGATGACGGATCAACTGATAATTCTTTTTCGGAATTAAATAAACTTAAAATTTACTATTCAGATCTTCTTCAGGTAATTAAGTTCTCTCGAAACTTTGGTCAAGCACAGGCTCTGTTAGCTGGCTATAGAGCTTGCACTGGCAAATGTGCAATAAACATCTCTGCAGATTTACAAGACCCTCCAAAGCTCATGAACGAGATGATTAATAGTTATTTCGAAGAAAAAACAGAGATAGTTGTTGCCAGTAGAAAAGACCGTGAAGACTCTATCCTAGATCGATCTTCATCTAAAATATTTTACAATCTCATTAAAAAAACGAGCTTCCCTGAAATGCCAACCGGAGGATTTGACTATGCCCTTGTGGGGAGAAATGTCATTAATCTATTGGCAAAAAATACTGATGCGAATCCTTTTTGGCAAGGAGAAATACTATGGACCGGTTATCCTATTAAATTCATCCCTTACAAACGTTCTAAAAGATTAGAAGGGAGTTCTAAATGGTCGCTAGCAAAGAAAATAAAGCTTACCATAGACGGGATAATGGCCTTTTCTTACATACCCTTAAGAACGATGTCGGTATTAGGTATTTTGGTGTTCCTATCTGGAATATGCTACGCTCTTTTTATAGCAGGAGCTTATATAAATGGAGCCGTTCCTTTTAAAGGATGGGCACCAATAATGATATTGATTCTCGTTTTTTCTGGAATTATTATGCTAATGCTTGGGGTAATCGGAGAATATTTATGGCGTGTTCTAGACCAAACTAGAAACAGACCTGGTTATATAATTGAATCCGATTCTAAAATAGGAAAGACCAGTGTTCACTCCGAAACCATGGAGTCTAGAAAAGAAGAATTCTCAAATTGAATTTCTAAGAAGTCCGAATTAACAGAAGGTTTACTACACCTCAATCTTACTTTAACCACATCACCATTTTCATTATCAAGATCATATAGACTATTAAAAGGGTGTATCCAAATTCCATCTCGGGCTGTACTTGGGATATAACGATAAGTAATTATTGACCCATCATTGAAACTATAATCAATCAAGTACTCTTCCGATTTATATAAGAAACTCTTGAGCATACCGTAGTAATTTAAATTAGAATACACCTTCATTCTTTTAATCCCATTTTTACTTTTCAGTATCTCAATCCAGGAATTCCACTTAACTTTTATCTTTTCTGCAGTTTCTTTTCGGGAAATTTTTCGTTGGCTTTTTTTCTTGAAAAGTAAAATGTTTGAATTCTCGTAAACACGTGAATAGTTTTGAATTATCTGCTGTGTTGCAAGTGGGTTATCATTCAATATAGAACGTCCATCTATAGATGCAAACTCGCTTCCCCCCTTATCTTTAACCTTGTGCCAAATAACAAATCCAGGTCCGGTTTCTAAGCTGAATCCCTTTGAATCCTCCCTATCGTACCAACTACCAAAACTTACACTTTGTAGAGTAGAGCGCGGTTTCCAATTCAAATTATTGGCAGGGATATAACATAAATCCCAAGGGTATATATCTATAGTATTGGATCCAATTAATTCCAAAACCGAATCAGGTAAAATATTTATAGAGACCTTTTTTGTCGAAATATTTTCGTTTTTATCGAACCATTCAGAATAACCAAAAGAGATATTCATCAAATTATACACACCATTTTTCTCATGATTTAATGCCTTTGCCCCATACGTATTTGAAGCATTCGCCGATAACGCCCAAAGAGAAATACATGCTAATAAGAACGTCTTTCTCTTTTGCATTTCCGTCGAAACAAGTACTACTCCCCAAAAGAATAATGCATAGTACCATAACATTGAGTAATGCGAAAAATCTTCTCTTACCATACCATGCTTCCACATTAAAAACAAAGACGGAATTAGTATTAGTAGTGCTCTTGAATTCGATTGTTGTATTGTAAAAACGAATAAATAAAATATAGGAAATAGAAAACCCAAAAGCTGCAATCGATTGTTTTTCGGTTGTAACGATAACGATTCGGAATAACCAAAGGAGATATTTATTCCGGATTCGAAATATTCAATTAGCCCATCCACTCCACAAAAGGGAACAATCAGGACTAGTACAATAATGGCTACTGAAACAAAGAAATCTCCTGCAGCACCAATGTAGTTTTTCCGCTTAACTAGATTGACGATAATAGCAAATATGAGGGTAGAAAGAATTGAGATACCGATTGAAAAGCGAATTGAGAAACCTAAGGCCGCCGTTACAGATACCAAATAAATCAAGTACGGTTTTGGTGATTCTCCATATTTCAAACAGCCCAATACTGCAACTCCGATGAGCAATACATCGAGATTAGCAAAAAAACAAATCGAAGAACACAGCAAAATTGGTACAAATTTCGATTTGAAATAATTGGATGAGTAAGAAAAAAAAGACAATACAAAACCAACCTTTAATCCGAAATGAAAGATTGACGCATAAATCAGATTAACCCCTTCTGTTGTTGGCATTCTTAAAAACCCCAAGAAGCTAATTGGAAAACGAAGATCTAAAAGTGAATTAAAATCACTTTGAAAAAGATAATTGAACGCCCAGGCATAAGAGCCATCAATCCCTGTTGTGTAGTTTGGTTGGAATTCGGGAAACGTAAAAACGGTTATGATTACAGCCGCAAGGAATTGATTCCACTTAGAGGAATTTTCATCGAACGAATTGAAACTGGAATTGAAACTTGATAACATCTACTATCTCTTCAGGAAGACTTTCCGCGTCGTTATAACAGAATCTTTAGACCTCACTACAACAATATAAATTCCTTGTGGTATTTCTGGAATATGAAGATTGAATTCTTTTACTTGATTATACCTTTGCTCAACAATAATTGAGCCCATTGTATTTCTAAGTTCAATATGCACATTATCCATATACTTTCCGAGATGTATATTCAACTCATTTTTAAAAGGATTCGGGTATAGAACAACAGTGACCTTATCTATTTGCTCAATCGATGTGGCAGGTCCGTTGATGTCTACCCTTGATATTACCAACGTTATATCTTTCTCAAACCCTATCGGATTTCCCTCGACATCCATTTGTGAAGAATAGCCGTTTCCTGGATTTGGATGTTGAATAGACATGAATAAATACTTATAATCGGGTGAAAAAGTTATTCCTGTTGGCTCAGCAGAGGTTGGTGTATTTCCAAATATCTTAACCTTAGGATCTAACTGTGTATGTCCATTCTCAACTACCCAAATATAAAACTTGCCTCCATCTTGTAGAACCCATAAATTTCCATCGCCGTCAAATGCGAGATTATCATTTCCAGCTCCCCATGCTTCGGTTGACACACCATTTGGATGTGTGATTTGATAAGACATATTACCCACATATGTTTCCATCAACGTAACCACAGTGCCAGTGATTGGATCTGAATCTTGAAATCTATAAATCTGATTTTCTCCTTTTACCGTAAAATATACCCATCCATTTGGTCCAATTTCCACATCTTCAATTCCATTAAAAACCGTTCCTCCAACGTTTGCGCTCTGAATTAAAGTGGTGTTTCTATCATTCGTAGTCGTATTATCTAGTAATATCCAATTCCCTGGACCATCCTTTAAGCCACTATAAACATAAAGTAACCCACTGCTTAAATCTTGAGCGTTGTCGGCAACAAATTTGTACAAATATCCTGGATTAGAATCGGCACCTTGATAAACTGTTCTTTCATTGGTATGTACTACAACGTTCTCGTGTCTAAAATTCCCAAGAGCCCAGAGTTTTCCAATAACAGATTTGGTTACAGGATCAATTTCTACATTCCATCCCAAATCATAATATCCATCAATATTATTATCAGTAGTCGAGATTACTTCTTCAGATGTAATTACCGTATTCCAAGGAGTGACAGTTCCAGAACAGTTTCTAGCAGTACCTTCTACACTGGCAAAATCAACATTCTGAGAAGATGTTATCTCCCATATATTCGTTATCGGATTCAAATTTATTTCTAAGATTGCCAATCCTCCTGGAGATAATTCGGAATTAATACTTAAGTACCCATTTGTGCTACTCCCATTTATTGGAACATATCCTGTAAAATCAACCAAATCTTGCAATGTTCCACCTTCGGTTAAAGGATCCCCTTGTTCAATCAATTTTTGAAATTGGTGTGTAGTAGGGATTAAAAAGTTTGTTGATTGCGATAATGGTTCAAGCGATTGAAAATCGCCAATATTGCTTTGTCCAAAAACAGAGGCACAGTAAAACCATAAAAGAATAATTGATATTCTCATTTACTAAAGGTATAAACTTTTAATACGTCTCTTGAAAATCCACTCTTCTACCGTATGAAATTAACTTTAAATTGTTCGTAACATCTGATATGGGCATATATAAAACATTGTTTTGTGCTCTAATATTTTCTAAACTTGTAAGCATATGAATTACAATTAATAAGCGATTGAAAAAAATTAAAAACGCCCTAATATCAGTATTTTACAAGGATAATCTCGAAGATATTGCAAGAAGATTAAACGACTTAAATATTCGCATATACTCCACTGGAGGAACACAAGAATTTATTGAGAAACTGGGTATCGAAGTTGTCGCTGTTGAAAACCTTACTTCTTACCCTTCTATACTAGGAGGCAGGGTCAAAACTCTTCATCCAAAAATATTTGGCGGAATACTTAGTAGACGAGATGATGAGGGTGATATTAAACAATTGGAAGAATTTGATATCCCAGAAATCGATCTAGTTATTGTTGACCTATACCCCTTTTCGGAAACTGTTTCAGGTGGTGGATCAGAGCAAGAAATAATTGAAAAAATAGATATCGGAGGAATTTCTTTAATCCGGGCAACAGCCAAAAATTTCAACGACGTTGTAATAGTCCCTTCAAGGAATGAATATCCGACTTTGTTGAATTTACTCAATGAGCAAAATGGAGAAACTAATTTAGAGCAAAGAAAAGCGCTCGCTGAAAAGGCATTTCAAATTTCTTCTACTTATGACACCGCCATTTTTAACTATTTCCACAAAGACAAAAATGAAGTATTTCAAGAGAACACTTCAGGAAGTAGATCCTTACGTTATGGCGAAAACCCACATCAACAAGGAACATTCTATGGCAACTTAGATGAGATGTTCGAACAGTTTAACGGGAAAGAGCTTTCATACAACAATCTATTAGATCTTGACGCTGCAACGAATTTAATTGCAGAATTTACCGAAACGACATTCGTAATCTTAAAGCATAACAATGCTTGTGGCTTGGCATCTCGAGACAACTTACTAGACGCTTACAACGATGCTTTAGCTGGTGATCCTGTTTCTGCTTTTGGAGGAGTACTTATTACAAATAGAAATATCACTATTAATGTAGCTAATGAAATCAACAAATTGTTTTGCGAAGTATTAATTGCACCAGGCTATGAGGAGGGAACATTAGATATTTTAAAATCTAAGAAGAATCGAATTATTTTAGTACAAAAACAAGGAACACCAAAACGCAAACAATTTAGAAGCGTGCTAAATGGTGTTCTTCAACAAGATCAGGATTTAGAGATGACATCTATACCTGATTTTCAAAAAGGAACGGATGCTTCTCCATCAGCACAAGAATTATCGGATCTTGAATTTGCTAACAAACTAGCCAAACACACCAAATCAAACACGATCGTTTTAGCCAAAAACAAACAATTACTTGCAAGCGGAACTGGACAAACATCTCGAGTAGACGCTTTACATCAAGCCATAAACAAAGCAACTTCATTTAAATTTGACCTAAACGGTGCTGTTATGGCATCTGACGCTTTCTTCCCTTTCCCTGATTGTGTGGAAATTGCAGGTAATGCCGGTATCACATCTGTAATTCACCCGGGAGGATCGATTAAGGATAAAGACTCTATTGACTATTGTAATGATAATGGGATATCCATGGTAATAACTGGTACTAGACATTTTAAACACTAACAAGAAGATATGGGATTATTTGACTTTCTAACACAGGAAATAGCAATCGATCTTGGTACAGCCAACACGCTAATTCTTTATAACGATAAAGTTGTTGTGGATGAACCTTCTATTGTAGCTATAGAAAGATCGTCAGGAAAAGTAATTGCTGTAGGTAAGAAAGCCATGCAAATGCACGGTAAAACGCATGAAAATATTACTACAATTCGCCCCTTAAGAAATGGTGTAATAGCAGATTTCCATGCTGCTGAGCACATGATTAGAGGAATGATTAAAATGATTCCTGCGGCCAGTAAATTTTTCACACCTTCTTTGCGAATGGTTATTTGTATTCCTTCAGGGATTACTGAGGTTGAGAAAAGAGCTGTACGTGATAGTGCAGAACATGCCGGCGGTAAAGAAGTTTACTTAATTCATGAGCCAATGGCGGCTGCAATCGGTATCGGTTTAGATGTTGAGGAACCTATAGGAAATATGGTAATTGATATCGGTGGTGGTACTAGCGAAATTGCAGTTATTGCTCTTGGAGGAATTGTTTGTGATAAATCTATTCGAGTTGCAGGAGATAATTTCACCAGCGATATTGAAGAATACATGAGAAAGCAACACAGTATTCTTATTGGAGAACGATCTGCTGAATTAATAAAAATTGAAGTCGGCGCGGCATCTGAAGAATTAGACAATCCTCCAGAAGACTACCCAGTACATGGGCGAGATTTAATAACTGGAATCCCGAAAGAAATATTAGTTTCATATACAGAGATATCTTATTGCCTTGACAAATCAATTGCAAAAATTGAAGAAGCTGTACTCAGCGCACTGGAATTAACGCCACCTGAATTATCTGCAGATATATACAGAACAGGAATTTACTTGGCCGGTGGTGGTTCAATGTTACGAGGGTTGGATACAAGAATTGCAAAAAAGACTAAACTTCCCGTACATGTCGCCGAAGACCCTTTAAGAGCAGTTGCACGGGGTACAAGTATTGCGCTTAAAAATGTAGACAATTTCCAATTCTTATTGAGATAACAATAAAAAAGAATTAAACAACACATAGCAAATGAAGGTAATTATAGCTTTTATTCTGAAGCACTATTTCCTTCTCATGTTTGTTACATTCGAATTCTTTTCAATTTCTCTATTGGTTTTAAATAACGACTTTCACAACGCATCGTATTTTAATTCTTCCAATTCATTCATCGGACAGATCTATGAAAACTACAGTAACCTAACTGGATATTTAGCGCTTACAAAAAAGAATGATGCCCTAGCGAAAGAAAACGCGAAGCTAAAATCAATGGCGCAAATCTCGTACATGAGATATGATGTAACGAATGGGAATTCGCGAACCGTGACTTCTTTTGAGCCTCAATATGAATTTATTGCTGCCAAAGTGGTGAACAATTCTGTCAATAAAAGAACCAACTACATTACAATCAACAAAGGTTCCAATCAAGGAATAAAAAGAGGAATGGGTGTTATTTTTAACGACGCCGTGATTGGCATTGTCAAGAATGTATCAGAATCCTATAGCAGTATAGTATCCATATTGCATACTGATTCTAAAATAAGTGCGAAAATTAACAGCAGTGATTATTTTGGATCTGTAATATGGGAAGGAAATGATTATAATAAAGTTTTACTAAAAGAAATCCCAAATCATGTTAAGATTAATCAAGGTGATACCATTTCAACTTCCGCCTTCTCCAGTATTTTTCCAGAAAATATGTTGATTGGATTTGCAGACACGTCAGAAAATGATAATTCTGGCTTATTTATTAACGTAGAAGTAAATCTTTATTTAGACTTCAAAAAACTTTCTCATGTTTATGTCGTCAATAATTTAAAGGGAAAAGAAAAAATAGAACTAGAAGCCAAAAACAATGATTAAAGAAAGTGGAATAAATATTCTTCGTTTTTTTCTATTAATACTTTTTCAAGTATTAATCCTCAACAACGTGGAACTTGGCGGTTACCTAAACCCTTTTCTTTACGTACTAATTTTACTTTTACTTCCTATTGATATGCCCAAGGGGTTAGTTTTAGCTGTAGCTTTCTTTACAGGTTTTTGCATCGACATTTTCTCCGATTCAATCGGCTTACATTCGTCAGCTTGCGTACTCCTAGCCTTTATTCGACCCTTGATATTGAAATTCACAGAGCCTAGAGGAGGTTATGATTTTAACGCCCAACCAACGTTAAAATACATGGGTCTACAATGGTTTTTATTCTATGCTGTCATACTCGTGTTCTGTCACCATCTTATTCTTTTCTTTCTCGAAATATTCCGAATGACTTCCTTTTTTTCCACGTTACTAAGAACGGTTTACAGCACATTGTTCACTGTACTAATAATGGTTATTCAACAATATCTTACGTTTAGAAAATCGTAATGAAGCCTGCTGAAGAAAAAAAATTAATTTTTATTCTTATTATTTGCGGCCTCGCAATAATTTTCATAATACGATTGTTCTTTCTTCAAATAGTCGATGATTCTTGGAAACTATCTGCTGATAACAATGTAACTCGTCACATCACAGAATATCCAGCACGTGGTCTTGTATACGACCGTAATGGGCAATTACTTGTTTACAACCAGGCGTCATATGATATAATGCTTATCCCAAGACAGATGTCGGAATTTGACACATTGAAGCTTTGCCAGGCACTTGATATAGACAAAATAAATTGCCTAAAACGCATTTACAAAGTAAAAGCATACTCCTATCGTAAACCATCCATATTCCTAAAACAAGTTTCAGCCGAAACTTACGCATCATTTCAAGAAAGCTTACATGGTTTTCCAGGGTTTTACGCCCAAGCCAGGACAACTAGAAAATATGCTTTCAATATGGCCAGTCACATTTTAGGAAATATTGGAGAAGTAGGAAAACGGCTAGTTGAAAATGATAAATCGTACAAAGCAGGTGATTACACTGGCATTACAGGAATTGAAAAATCTTATGAGAGTGTTCTCAGGGGAACGAACGGAAAATCGGTAATGATGGTTGATGTTTTCGGTAGAGTACAAGGGAAATTCAAGAATGGAGAACACGACATAAAAGCTATTCCTGGAAAAAAGATTAATCTCACTATAGACAAAGACCTACAACTTTTTGGCGAAGCACTTCTCAAAGGAAAAAGCGGCAGTGTTGTCGCAATAGATCCGCAAACTGGAGAAATACTAGCCTTGGTTTCAAGTCCTTTTTACGATCCCAATTTACTTGTGGGTAGAAAGCGTGCAGAGAACTATGCCACATTAACTAAAGACGAATCAAAACCTCTTTTCAACAGAGCAATAATGGCCCAATATCCTCCTGGATCAACCTTTAAACTAGTAAATGCTCTAATCGGAATGCAAGAAGGAATAGTTGACAGTAATTCTTATTACAGTTGTAATATGGGCTACGATGCGGGAAGGTTACATGTTGGTTGCCACCGACACACATCGCCAATAAATTTAAAATACTCAATCCGAACATCTTGTAATGCATATTATTGTCACGTATTTCGTAGCATTATAGATAAATATTCTCCGACAGAGAAAGGATTTAACAACTGGCGGAACCATGTCGAGAAATTCGGACTGGGCCACAAATCAGGTATTGATTTACCTCATGAAGTATCTGGCATTTTACCTTCGAAAGAGACATATGATAGTCAACATGGAGTGGGAAGATGGAAGTCTTTATACGTTGTATCATTGGCTATTGGTCAAGGAGAATTAAGTGTTAGTCCTCTTCAAATGGCTAATATGACAGCAATTATCGCTAATAAAGGTTATTTCTACAAACCACACATTGTAATGTCAGACTCCAATAATATTTCGACCTATTCTAAACAGTTCACTGATATTGACAGAAAACATTTTGACCTAGTGCGGCAGGCAATGAACGATGTAATAGAGAAAAGTGGCGGTACTGGTGGAAGAGCAAAAATAAAAGGCATTAAGCTATGTGGTAAAACAGGTACTGCTCAGAATCCTCATGGGGATGATCATTCAATTTTTATTGCTTTTGCCCCTATGGATAATCCGAAAATAGCAATTGCTGCTTATATAGAAAATGCTGGTTACGGTTCAACAATGGCTGCTCCCATTGCAAGTCTAATGATCGAAAAGTATTTAACCGATTCTATTTCTCGACCAAGAATGGCAGATCGTATTTATTATCCAGATAGCACATTTAGGTATTGAGAGTACAAGAGAGCATATCGGAACGAATTGACTGGGTACTTGTATTGACCTATGTTACCTTCTTGTTTATTGGATGGACAAATATCTTTTCTTCATCCTACAACGAAGCTCACCCAAGTATTTTCGACCTGTCTCAAAATTACGGTAAACAGTTGTTGTGGATAGGAACCTCCATCGTTCTTGCATTTATAATTCTTGTTACCCACTACGACCTTTTTAACAAAATGGCCTACCTTATTTATGGTATCATCATGTTCATTTTACTCTTAGTTCTGGGGATAGGCGACGAAATCGCGGGATCCAAATCGTGGATCACCTTAGGAAGTTTCAAAATTCAACCATCCGAATTTGCGAAATTTGCAACATGTTTGGCTCTCGCAAAATACATGAGCTCCGATAGAATTAATTTTAAAAGAATTAGGACACGACTAACTGTCGTTTTCATAATCCTTCTTCCTGCATTATTGATATTACTTCAGAATGATACTGGTTCAACTCTTGTCTTCTTCTCGCTAATTTTCGTGCTATATAGAATGGGATTACCAGGAAATATTCTTCTTTTCGGAGTTACTATTCTCATACTTTTTGTTTTAGCCTTACTCATAAACCAAGTTATTCTTAGTTCATGTATTGCCGCTTTGGGAATATTTGGATTTTGGCAAGTACAAAAGAAAAAAATAGATCGGATGATTGTAGTAGCTGTTATGGCTGTTTCAATCGCTTTCACTTTTAGTGTTGATTATGTATTTGAGAATATTTTAGAGCCACATCAAAAACAAAGAATTGAAGTTTTGTTGGGTATACAAGCAGATATACATGGAGCCGGATATAACATTAACCAATCGAAAATAGCAATCGGCTCTGGAGGATTTGCTGGCAAAGGATACCTTCAAGGAACGCAAACGAAATTCGACTTCGTTCCAGAGCAGAGTACCGATTTTATATTCTGTACAATTGGAGAAGAATGGGGATTCCTTGGAAGTATGTTTACAATTGGACTTTACGTTTTTCTACTTCTTCGAATTATCAATTTAGCGGAAAGGCAGAAGCTAATGTTTGCTAAACTCTATGGCTATGGAGTAGCCTCCATATTTTTCTTTCATTTTGGAATTAATATAGGGATGACAATTGGACTAGCCCCTATCATTGGCATACCACTACCCTTTTTAAGCTATGGGGGGTCTTCTCTTTGGTCTTTTACAATTCTTCTTTTCATCCTAATCAATCAGGATTTTCAGAGAAAAGATATACTGGGAAGGTAAATATTAGTAGAAGTCAGCTCTATTATCAGTCACAACTGCATTATCCATAATAGCGTCAAATAACAGATAATCTGTTTTCGATTTTACTCCACTTTTAAGAATCGATCTAGCTGTATTCTGATCACCTACATTGAGTGTTTGCAACGTCTCCAATTTAACAATGTATACACCTTGTTCTCCTTTAATTGGTTTCGAAGTTTCTCCTTCTTGCATTCCAAATATCGTTCCCACTAAAGCAGGCTCTCTACCTATTTGCCCAACATTATCTGAAGCGAAAGAAACTCCTGAAATACTTTGAGGAGTAAGACTTAACTTCTGGCTAGCTTCTTCTATAGCACCAGACCCAAGAGCACCTTGCATTTCTTGAGCCAACATATCCGCTTTCTTTTCTTTTCTGGCAGCAGACTCTACCTCAATTCTAATTTTCTCTAAAGGCGTAGTTCCTTTTTCGAAAACATCCTCAAGCAAAACGATAAAATAACTTTCGCCAATCTCAATCGCAGTTGACACGTTGCCTTCTCTAGCATCATTGATCCATCTCACAATTTCTCTTGTACCTTCATAACCATCTAAATTCCTATCGCCCTTTTCAATCCCTTCAATTGACCTAACAAATGGAGCCACATCAACAGATCCAAGTGCGGCATTAAATGATTCTGAACTATTATTCTTACCAGCAAACTCACTTGAAGAAGCAAAAATATCTTGGAATGTTGTGTTACTCGGATCCAACGCTCTATCAATGATTCCTACTCTTACTTTATTCACCGATTTTGTTCTATCCAACAATTCCACGATATGATAACCCGTTGAGGTCTCAAGTAACGTTACAATCCCTGTATCGATTGAAGTATCAAAACACCAGTTGCTAATCGCTTTGAGTATTGCACCTTCTTCAAACCAATCTATTTGGCCACCTGACTGCGCATTACCTGCGTCAGAATTAGTCGTTGCTAATTCACTCAAATCAACTCCAACAGTTGTTATTAAGGTGTATAAACTATCTACAATCTGTTTTGCATCAGCTTTAGATCTTGCACCTTGAGCAATATTTTCATCATTAAATCCGATGAATATATTTCTTGCCTTTGCAGAATCCGGAGCGAATTTCTTCTCCAACAACTTAGCCACACCGTAAAGTCTACCCTCAACAAATACATCAGATACATAACCTACTTCCGAAGCAAACATTATCGAATCTATGCTTAATGGTAATTCACCGGAAGTACTATATAATCCAAAATACTTCGTATCTGCATTAAGATTGATGTAAAGACTATCATCCGTTATATCAGCAAAATCAGTTTTAATTTGGTTTGCCCAACTCATTACTTCCAATTTATCATCTTCAGATGGATCAACTGGAAAAACAACGCATTTAACTGAACGAGAAGCACTTTGTTCATAATCCGAAAGGTGCTCATTATAATATTCTTTTACATCCGCGTCAGATAATTCGACCGCATCATCAGAAACCGATCGATATTCTTTCATTACATATTGAATACTAGCAATCTTACCATTGCTCGCCAAATTCTTTTGGATTTCATCGTTTGTAACATACAATCCTTGTTTTACCATAGACGTATACTTAGAAAGTATTCTTTCTCCAACTATTTCATTCTCTAGAGTAACCCATTGTGCTCTTTGCTGACCAGATGCATCGTTATCCATATTCTGTAAATACTGTAATACCAATCCTGAATTAAATTGACCCGTATTAGGATCTCTAAAACTCTGAACAATTTGCTTATGGGGATTTGGACCAGTTGTCATGTTCTCCAATTCATCTTCGCCAAGATCGATACCTAGTTTATAGTATTCGCCTTTCAATATAATTTCAGATTTCAATTGACCCCAAACCTGATCCTTAATCAAATCCATTGTTCTATCATCTAAAGTAGATTGTCCTGATCTTTGTTTGAAGCTATTGATTTGTTGTTGTAGTCTATTATCATACTCCTGTGGAGATACAACTACGTCGTTGATTTCAGCCAAGTCGCTATTCCTACTACTTCCTGATTGGTTACTAAAAAAGTCACCTCCAATAAAAAGTAACAAGCCTAAACCTATTACAACCATTACTAACCAAGAATACTTTCTAATACTTCCTAAAACTGCCATTTTGGTAAAATTTTTTGAAGGGTGAAGATACGATGGAAAATTGAGATTAAAAAGAGGTTATTTAACCTCTTTTTCTTTTACTTCTAGATAAACTTTTTCGATGTGAGTCTTTTCAACAGAAGTAATTATGAAATGCAGATTTTCAATCTCCACCCGATCATTCAACATTGGGATATTCTGCAGGTGATGGACGATATATCCCCCTAATGTTTCATATTCATCTGATACAGGAATATTAAACTTATACTCATCATTTAAATAGTCTATTTCTACTCTAGCAGAAAAAATGAATTCATTTTCACCAATTTTCTTCTCAGTCTGTTTTTCGACATCGTGTTCGTCCTCGATTTCTCCAAATATTTCTTCAACAACATCCTCGATGGTAACAATACCTGATGTTCCTCCAAATTCATCGAGTACAACCGCTATACTCTTGCGTTGTTGAATAAACTGGCCTAAGAGTTCATTTGCAGTCATTGCTTCCGAAATCCATAACAAAGGCCGCAGGGAAGACTTTAATGTATCTGTATCTTTAAATACGTCATATACATGCACATATCCTATTATATCATCCAACGAATCCTTATAAACTAGAATTTTTGAATGCCATGTCTCTATAAACTTCTTACGCAAAGTTTCTATTGATGCATCGATAGGAAGAGCAATAATTTCAGTTCTCGGAACCATACATTCCCTTATTTTAATCTTCGAGAAATCGAGTACATTTTGAATTATCTGAATTTCCTGATCAACCTTTTCTTCATCCCCAGTAGCTGCTTCTTTCAGATAAGCGTCCAAGTCTAATCTACCAAATACGACCTCTTCGTCTTCTGAAACAGATACTCCTAGAATATTCCTCAATAAAAAATCCGACAATCTTATGATTAACCAAACTATACCTGTAAAGAATAGCATGTAATAAATTATGAAAGCTGGTATCGCAAAGAGATTCAATATTCGATTCGGATCGATTCTGAATATCGTTTTTGGCAAAAACTCGGCTGCCACCAATACTAATAAGGTAGAGATTACTATTTGAACTGTAAGAACTACGGAATGCGATTGGATATAAATTTGAACTACAGGCTCAATTATACCTGCCATTGCTATTCCATAAATGACTAACGAAACGTTGTTCCCAACGAGCATCGCTCCAATAAACCAAGCAGGTTTTTTAATGAACTTGGAGAGTATTCTTGCACTTAGTTTTCCTTGTTTATTTTCCAACTCAATTTTCAACCGATTGGCCGAAACAAAGGCGATTTCCATCCCAGAAAAAAAGGATGAAAATAAGAGGGTAAGAAGTATTGTTAACGAACTACTCATTTATATAAAAGCAGAATCACGAATTCTCTTGCTCGATCGATTTCCTGCGTAATCTTCTTAAGATAAACATTATTCCCGCTACAAAAGGTACTAATAAAAATACGTATCCTTCCGATAAACCAATGGTATGTATCTGATAACAAGCATAGACCGCGCCAGCCAGAGCTACCAAGAACCAAAAAACTTCCATCATTTTCAAAACCTTAATCATCTTCCAAAGTTATTGAGCCCCTAGGCTTTTTGATTGTATATTTTGTAAAGCTTTCATTCGCCTCTAACCCTTCTCCAAAAATAACTTCTTCTTCAGTAGTAATTTTTACAAATTCTTCGGTATAAATTATTTTCTTTTCACCGTCCCAGATAAGATGTTCTGTATTCAATTTTTCTCCTTGACTATTAATGACGACCACATCATCTTTTGCGTCCATTAACATATCATTATTGAACAATTTACCCTTATTAGCACTAATGACTGTTTCTACCTCCTCGCTTCCATTATAAATCTCGGCATCAAATCCTTCCGGTAAATCTTTAAAGGGCTCCTCTCCTTCATATATATTAAGTACAGGACAATTCAATTTCGCCTGCAATCTGCCCGAATCACTTCTTAGTATCTGAAGATTTTTAGAACTTACTAAAGGAAGATCCTTTACAGATGTTAATTTATTTACAACTTTAACATCATTAGTGCAGCTACTAATGGTATTCACTAGCGCTAAAAAAAACAAAATACGAATTCCGATTCTCCTCATCAGAAAGAATAAGTTATTACCTAACCCTTACAGTAGTGGCTTCATTAATCCAACATCCTACAGTAAAAGCTGCTCCTTCTTCTAACCCTTTAAAGAATGTATCCTTTTGTTCAGGATAATGCTTTGATGCTTGAGCCATTTTAGAAGTAGCCATTTCAGATACTTCTGAATCTACAGCTTTGGCCTTTTTATATTGATCGTATGCCGCCCAATATAAAGAACCTAAATCTACAGCATCGGTAGCGGCACATGATTTCGCACTACCAGTATACAAATCACCTATCAATATGTAAGGTATGCCCCAAGAAGGTCTTGCAGTAATTGCTTTTTTAGCGAAAGTTCGTGCAGATGCACTTTGCCCTAAAGCTTTATAAGCTTCTGCAGATTTAAATAAGTATTTCCCCTTTTTCTCATCTTCCGTTGCTAACTCCGTTGCAGCTTTAAAATAATCAAGTGCGGCTGTATATTTCTTTTTTGTCATTGACATTTTACCCAAATTATATTTCGAAGTCTCCGAAGACTCTAAAGCATCAAGCTTAACAGATGAATTGTAAAACAACTCTGAATCGATGCATTTAACTTTATCCAATAATTTTGTAATGCTTTTCAAAAGAGCAACGTCTTCTGGAGCAGCATCAAATCGAGGTTGGAATACAGCAAGTAAATCTTCACAGCTCGCTAGGTTAGAAAACATTTTATCCATTCCGTCCTGCACCTTCTTGTAGTTAGCAGCCTTTTTTTCATTTCCTAAATTTGCAGCAACAACATCACTTAACTTAAGATAGAGGTCCATTACGACTTCTTTCTCCAATTCTTTCTTCTTAAACTTTTTATAACCTGTTTTAAAATAAGTATTCACTGCTCCAGCCTCCATTTTATTCTGCTCTAGCTCATAGCTACGTGCTGCTAATTCAAAAGCTTTAGAAATGTCTTTTTTGTATTTAAGCACATCTCCTGCTTGGCGTCCCTTAACATATCCTTCTTGACCGAAATATTTAATTCGTTCATCAGAAATCCAAATAAGAGTATCTACCAATACTCCCTTTCTAACCTCATCGGCTTCCTCTTTAATAAACGACTTATACATTTTCGCCCCATTAATGTATAATGATTTCCCAGCGGTAGGACACGTAGAAATTGCAATATGCCAGTTAGCTACCGCACCTTTATAATTTTTCG
>JABSPR010000395.1 GCA_013214975.1 Flavobacteriales bacterium | reverse complement strand
TTTGCATGGCAATGTTCCGAATCGTAACCGCGATGAAGAAAGGCATGAAAGATTGCTGTGAGAAATTTGGGGACTTAAGTGTTAAGGAATTTATGATTTTAAATTTTGTGAATGATATGCAAAATTGTAAAATGAGTGAAAATCAAAAACATACAGCAATAACAAATTTTGCTGAGTGGGTAATTAGAAGAAGATAGTTTGTTCTTCTAGCCACAGTTCTTATAATAATGGGTGCCGCAAGCAGTGGTCAATTTTTAGCTTTTCATAACGATTACCACATCTTCTTCGATGAAAACAATCCTCATGTATTGGCATTTGATGCCATGCAAGAAAAATATACTAAAGACGATAATGTCTTTATTGTAATTGAGCCAGAAAACGGTGAAGTATTTACCAAAGAAACGCTTATTGCAATTGCAGCACTAGTAGAAGCTGCATGGCAAACACCATTCTCTACACGTGTAGATGCAATTACAAACTACCAACATACAAGATCTGTTGAAGATGATATGTATGTAGCGAGTTTAGCTGGTGATCCTGAAAGCTTAACTGCCGAGGACCTAAAACGAATCAAAGAGATTGCACTTCATTAGCCAATCATTGTAAGTCGATTGGTCAATGATAAGTCAACAGTAACGGCTGTTAACGTCACTGTAAGTCTTCCTGCTGATAGCATGGAAGGTTCCATGGGTGATATGTCTACTCTAGCACCAGCAATGTTTTTAATAATATTATTAATGGTTGCTATTACAACACGTAGCGGAAGTGGTACCGTCACTGCCTTTTTTGTATTATTCTTTTCAATAATGGCTGCAATGGGATTAGCAGGCTGGGCCGGAATTCAACTAACTGGACCATCTTCTTCTGTCTCAACTATGATAATGACATTAGCTATTGCAGATAGTATTCATATACTCGTCTCTCTACTTCAGTTCATGCGTAAAGGGATGGACAAAAAATCAGCTATTGTTGAGAGTATCCGCGTAAACTTTATGCCAATTTTCATAACAAGTGTTACTACGATAATTGGATTCTTGACATTAAATTTTGCAGAAGGAGCAGCATTTCATGATTTAGGAAATATTACTGCCATGGGAGTATGTGCGGCATTTTTCTTACCTGTCTTCTTATTACCTGCTTTAATGGCAATCTTGCCGGTAAAAGTTAAAGTGAAAGATGAAAAGGAAGCTAGTACACCTTTATTAGATAGATTAGCTGAATTCGTGATTGGCAATAACAAGATGGTTTTAGGCATCTCTACAGTTGTAGTTATTGGCCTAAGCTCTCTCGCTTTCTCTAACGAACTTAATAATGAGTTTATTAAATTCTTTGATGAAAGTGTAAAGTTCAGAACAGATACTGACTTTATCGCTGAAAACTTAACGGGAATTTATAACGTTGAGTATTCATTAAAATCAGAAGGCGAAGATGGAATAAGCGATCCTGCTTATCTTTCTAAACTGGATGAATTCGAGAAATGGTTTAAAACACAACCAAACGTAACACATGTATCCAGTTTCTCCGAAGTAATGAAAAGAATAAATGCGTCAATGCATGGCGACGACCCTGCCTTTTACAAAGTGCCCGATGGCAAGGCAGAAGCTGCTCAATACTTGTTATTATATGAAATGTCTCTTCCCTATGGACTTGATTTAAATAACCCAATCAATGTAGACAAATCAGAAACTAGGTTTACAGTAACTCTAGATAACATCTCTAGTAATGCAATGTTAAGCTTAGCCGAAAGATCTGAGCAATGGCTGAAAGACAATGCACCAGAACATATCTTCACGCATGGAATTAGTACAACAATTATGTTCTCTCATATTACAAGAACTAATATGTATGCGATGCTACAAAGTGGATTTGGACCCCTCGTTATTATTTCATTCATCTTAATTTTTGCTCTTAGAAGTACTAAATATTGACTAATAAGTATCATACCGAATATTGCGCCAATCGTTGTAGCATTTGGAATCTGGTACCTGTTGATTGGTCAGATTAACATGGCTGTTGCAGTTGTTATTGGTATGACTTTAGGTATAGTTGTTGATGATACCATTCATATTTTAGATAGAGCAAATGGTACTCTTCGATATTTTGCCAAAGGAAACAGAAGAATAGGAAGCACCTGGAAAGCAACTATAGAAGTATCCGGATTTGGATATGTTGTGGACAGCGAGTTATTTATTAGTCAAGTTCAACAAGATGGATATGGCCAATTCTCTCTTTCCAAATTTTTCTAGATCCTAGTTTATCACCATACTTATAAGCCCCTTTTGTTGTTAGTATCATTTTAAGGCGTCGGATAAAAACAACATCATCCTTTGCTAACTTCGAATCCATAATAAGGGGTGATGGCTGATACAATTAAAGATTTTTTAAGGCTACTGTGGGAGACAGTGCTTAAGTTTATTAGAGAAGAAGGGATGAATCATGCAGCATCCCTTTCGTACTACGCAGTATTTGCCCTCCCTCCTATTCTAATCATACTAATTTCTCTAATTGGCTTTTTCTGGGGTCAAGTGGATATTGAGTCGCACCTATTCGAAGAGATGTCTACCCTTTTTGGAGAAGGAGGAGCTGAGCAAATTAAATTGATGCTCAATAAAGTTGAATCTGACGGAAGTATTATAACTACTACTATAGGAGTTGGTACCCTTCTTTTTTCATCAACCGTAGTCTTCTATTCCATACAGCATTCTTTAAATAGGCTCTGGGATATTCACCACGACATTCAACATGGATTTGTTAAATGGATGATAGATAAAGTCCTTTCCCTTTCTTTCATCGTTTCGTTTGGATTTCTACTTGCTGGTTCAATTGGTGTACAAGCGCTAGTGTCGG
>JABSPR010000394.1 GCA_013214975.1 Flavobacteriales bacterium | reverse complement strand
TAGAGCCCTTTTGGATGACCAAATATTTCATCCTGGTTTCGTTGTATTTCTGTTTCGTTTGTCATTTATACTGTGTTGTAGAATGCGCTCTTAACTGGTTATAAGTTATCTAATATATAATTAGTCATTTTTGTGAAGAGATGAATCCTTGTTTTACCACCGAGTAAACTGTGTGCCTTATTAGTGTAGTAAAATGAGTCGAATTGCTTGTTTTGTTTAACTAGCTCTTCGGCAAGAATAGCAGAGTTTTGGAAATGCACATTGTCATCGGAGGTTCCGTGGATAAGTAAATACTTTCCTTTAAGCTGATCTATATAAGTCAAACATGAACTAGTTGAATACCCTTCTTTATTTTCATTCGGGGTTTGCATATACCGCTCAGTGTAGATTGTGTCATAAAATTTCCAATCGCTAACTGGAGCAACCGCGATAGCCATTTTGAAATATTCGGCACCTTTTAATATACTGAGGGTGGATATATATCCGCCATAGCTCCATCCTTGGATTCCAATTCGCTTAGAATCTACAAAAGGTTGTTTAGCCATGTATTTGGCTGTCTCAATCATATCGTATGTTTCTAAATCTCCAAGACTCTTATATGTAAGTCTTTCGAATTCAGCTCCTCTTGATCCAGTTCCTCTGCTATCAACCGAAATAATTACATAACCTTGCTTTGCTAAGTAGTGATGCCACATCATTGTGTTTCCACCCCATTTGTCTAGAACGGTTTGTGATCCAGGACCACCATAAACAGAGATATAAACGGGGTATTCTTTAAACGAATCGAAATTTGGTGGCTTAATCATCCAGCCGTTTAGCTTAATCTTTTGTTCCGTTTTAAATGTGAAGAATGTTTTCTTTGGAAGATCTACGGATGTTATTTTATGCGCTAATGCTTTGTTGTTTTCTAGAGTTCTTATTTTTCTGCCATCAATAGCATGCACTGTTGTAATAGGAGGGGTGTTGGCGGTAGAATATACATTAATGAAATAGTTAAACCCTTTACTAAATGTACATGCGTTGGTACCGCTAGAATGAGATAATTTGTAAAAATCTTCACCATTATAGTTTACCGAATAAATAGCACGTTTCATTGGTGACTCTTCTGTGCAAGTAAAATATACACGTAACGTATTTTCATCAAATCCATTAAATTTTGTTACATCCCATTCGCCTTGTGTTAATTGCCTTACCATTTTTCCTTGAAAGTTGTATAAATACAAATGATTATATCCATTGCTCTCGCTGCTCCAAATAAAGTGTTCTTTGTCTTTTAGAAATAAGATGTCGTCGGTAACATCTATATAAGTTTCACTTTCTTCTTTAAGTAGAATTGTCGTAGAAATATTATTCTCTTTTGTAATACAGTTTGCCGTTAGAACTTCAAGAATGTTTTGCCTTCTATTTAATCTGTAGATAAGTAATTTACTGTCTGTATTACTCCATTTTAGTCTAGGGATGTAGATGCTATTATCATTTCCTGTATTTATAGATTTAGTTAATTGTGTTTTTAAATTATATAAATGGATACTAACACTGGCGTTTGTTTCTCCTGCTTTTGGATATTTGAATTGATATTCTTTAGGATATAAATTATTGTAATCAGGGAATGAGAATTCACGCACTTTCGTTTCGTTGAATTTGTAGTAGGCCAAATTGTTGCCTTCCGAAGACCAGAAAAAGGCTCTGTTAAAAGCGAATTCCTCTTCGTATACCCAGTCAGCTTTGCCATTAATAATTTCGTTTCGTTTGCCGTCGAATGTAATTTGTAATGTGGTGCTATCGAGACGATTGATGTATATGTTATTTTCTTTAACAAAAGCGATTGAATTTCCATTTGGAGAAAATTTAACACATTCTGTTCGGCCTGAATCAGCAAGTAGGGTTGATTTGCTACTCTCCAAATTAACGATGTAATGAACATAGTTAGCCGATCGTCTGTAGATTCTTTGCTTATCAGTACCTAAGATCAAGAAGTTCTCTTCTGCGTTAAATGCGTACGAATCAATAGCTTTTAAAATAGTATCATTTGCTGCATTTAGCATGCTCGCCCTGAATAGGGTGTCGATCGCTTCTCCCGTCTTGTAAACATATCTAACTACGATAGATTCTCCTGAAATCTTGTCTTTCAGTAAGCTTGTATAATGCAGTCCATCTTCCATAGAGCGCATGGAATGTATGTATTCGGTAGAGTATTCGTTCTTTTCCCAAATGTCTTCCAGGGTGAGGTCTTTGGTCTCTTGCCCGAAAACTGAAGATGTTAAGTGTAGTAGTGTTGATAAAATTAAAGCGCTGGCTACTCTCATCGAGGGTTGGGTTTGTACTTTTGGTTATTATACATCAAATGTCGTACAAAAAGCTTTCAGTAGAAATAATTGGTCAATTAAAAAGCATCGTTGGTGAAGAATATGTTCTTCATAACGAAGAGGCTATGGCCGACTTTTCCCATGATGAAACGGAGGATCTTAATTATGCTCCGGAAGTTGTTGTGAAGCCTCGGACTGCTGAGGAGATTTCGGAAATTTTAAAAATTGCTAACAAGGAGAATATTCCAGTTACACCTAGAGGTGGTGGTACTGGATTAAGCGGTGGCGCACTTGCAATTTTTGGTGGAATATTAATCTCCATGGAGAGGTTTAATAAAATCCTCGAAATAGATGAGGATAATAGTCAAGCCACCGTTGAGCCTGGTGTAATTACTGAGGTCTTCCAAAATGCAGTTAAGGATAAAGGCCTTTTTTATCCGCCAGATCCTAGTAGTAAGGGGAGTTGTTTTCTTGGAGGTAATCTAGGTGAATGTGCTGGTGGGCCAAAAGCCGTTAAGTATGGTGTAACGAGAGATT
>JABSPR010000393.1 GCA_013214975.1 Flavobacteriales bacterium | reverse complement strand
TTATTTTATTGCTATTTATTATCATTCCATCTCTAACTTTCGGTCAAAGTTGGAGAAGAATGAAATACGAAGCTACTGTTGCTGCGGGAGTTACCAACTTTCTTGGTGAACTCGGCGGTGCAGATGGAGAGGGTTCTGATTTCCTTAAGGATCTCGAATTCGCTATGACCCATGTTGCCGTATCGGGCGGACTCCGTTACCGACTATCTAAATTAACCGCCGTTAAAGGCACTATGTTCTATGGTGTTGCTCGAGGCGATGATGCTCTAACAAACAATAAGGCTAGAAACGATCGAGGTCTAAGTTTTAAGGCTCCAATTATAGAATTAGCCACACAATTCGAATATAGTTTCATTAAAGAAAATGATCGGTACAGATTCCGAATGCGTGGAGCAAAGGGAGTAAGTATATTTCAATCTTTGAATGCATACGCGTTTGCAGGACTCGGATTCTTTTGGTTTAATCCCAAAGCGCAAATAAAAGGAGAAGGTAAATGGCATGCGCTTCAACCGTTACATACGGAAGGCCAAGGTCAATTAGGTCGTCCAGACCCGTACTCGCGTGTGAGTATATCAATTCCGTATGGCATTGGATTGAAATACCGATTAGACCATCTTTGGTCATTTGGTTTTGAAGTAGGAGTTAGAAAAACATTTACAGATTATATAGACGACGTAAGTACCAATTATTATCTTAATGATTCTATTGTGAAATATGAGGGATCCGATGCCGCTCAATTAGCAAATCCTGGTGGTGTATACCCAGGATGGGTAAATGCAAATGGCACTTATGTCCCCGGTGAGGCAAGAGGGGACCCTGATGATAATGACACTTACTTCTTTGTAGTTTTTAACTTGAATAAAAAACTAAGAAAAAGTCGATCTTTCACTCCAAGGCTTAGATAGAGAAATAAAATAAATCTGCGGTTTTTACGTCCCTCATATTATGAAACAATTCTATGCCCTGTGCTTTCTGTTATTTTGCACTAGTTCATTCGCTCAAAAATCTTCTGAAATAGGAGTAATTGGAGGCGGTGGATTCTATCTCGGTGAATTAAATCATGCCCTTTTTGCAAAAGAATCTACAAAACTAATGTATGGGGTGGTGGCCCGTATAAATCCAAACCCAAGAGTTTCCTTCCGATTAAATTTATTGAAAGGGAGTATTTCTGGTGATGATGGTTTTTCTGCCGATCCTCTCGAAAACGACAGAAACTTACATTTCAGATCTACCATTCATGAAGTCTCTTTTCAAGTAGAGTTTAATTACTTCACATTTGAATTAGGCAATCCTCGTTATCCTTTTACTAATTACCTTTTTGGTGGATTAGGGTTTTTTAAATTCTCACCAGAAGGACAATTGGGTGCATCGTGGGAAAGCCTCCGTGGCTTACCCACTGAATATGAGAAGAAAAACTATCCACTTATCCAACCCTCCTTGCCATTTGGAGGAGGTGTTAAAATTAATTTCAGTGATAAAATTACAGCCTCGGCGGAATGGGGATTAAGAATTACCTTTACGGACTATTTAGACGACGTGAGCACAATTTACCCAACAACATTTGAACAAAGAGGAAATTCGAAAACGAAAGATTTCTACTCGTTTTTTGGATTAATGATAACCTACGTCATGAAAAACGACGACAGTTGTCCAGAGTTACTATCAGGAGTGAGATGAATACAGATAAGAATATCCCCAAGCACATAGCCGTGATAATGGATGGCAATGGGCGATGGGCCAAGCAGAGAGGAAAATCGCGAGTTTTCGGACATAAAAATGGAGTTGTTGCTGTTAACGACATCGTAGAAGGCTGCGCTGAAATTGGAGTTAAATACTTGACGCTTTACGCTTTCTCTTCCGAGAACTGGAACAGACCTAAATTAGAGGTAAATGCGCTCATGCAACTTCTAATAACTACTATTAAAAAAGAAGTAAACAAACTAAATAAAAATAATATACGTTTGCAGGTGATTGGCGATGTGGATAGTCTACCGAGCAAAACTAAAAGTATACTATTAGACGCTATCAAGAGTACTGAAAACAATGACCGAATGACTCTGATACTAGCCCTTAGTTATAGTTCGAAGTGGGAGATTACAAAAGCGGTGAAGGATATTGCAAAGAAGGTTGAGAATAAAGAAATTAGTTCAGACGAAATTAACGAAGAGCTCTTCGAACAACACCTCAGCACAAAAGATTATCCCGATCCAGAATTATTAATAAGAAGCAGTGGAGAAAATAGAATCAGCAATTTTTTATTATGGCAAATTGCGTACTCCGAATTATATTTTACAGAAAAGATGTGGCCTGATATTCGCAAACAAGACCTATTCGATGCTATCGAAAATTATCAAAACAGAGAAAGAAGATTTGGTAAAACAAGTGAGCAAATAGAATCAATATAAATGAGAGGCATTACATTATTCATCTTCTTGTTAACTGCGTTAACAAACGTAGCACATGCTCAGAACGAACTAGACCCGTCTGTATTAAACGTTGATTTTTCTATTCCTAAGGAATATGAAATAGGAGGAATTACGGTTGAAGGAACTAAATTCCTGGATAAAAATGTGCTCTCAACCCTTTCGGGCCTTACGGTTGGTGACAAAATATCAATTCCTGGAGAAGCCGTTACAAATGCCATTAAAAAACTTTGGAAGCAAAAACTATTTTCTAACGTTCTAATAAAACTCGATCGTATTCAAGGAAATTATGCGTTTCTAATAATCGAACTTGAAGAAAGACCTCGGATGTCTAAATACAGATTCTTAGGTGTGAAAAAAGGAGAAATCGACGATCTAAGAGAAAGTGTTCATCTCGTAAAACGGCAGATTGTAACCGACAACTTAATTATTTCAACCAAAAATTCTGTTAAGAGTTACTTTAAGACTGAGGGTTACTTAAATTGTGAAGTGGATATCATTTCCAAAAAAGACACAACAGAATTAAATAGTGTTTCTATTGATATCGTTGTCAAGAAAAACGAAAAAGTAAAAGTTGAAGACATCGTCTTTAAAGGGAATACAGAAGTCAAAACAAAGAAACTGTACCGTTATTTTAAAGAAACTAAACGTAAAAGATTATGGATTCTAAAAAGCTCTAAATTTATCAATCATCAATACACCGAGGATAAGAAAGGCTTAATAGAAAGGTATCGTGGAGATGGGATGAGAGATGCCCACATTGTTTCCGATTCTATAATCCATAATGATGACAATACGGTAACCTTGGAAATCGAAATCAATGAAGGAGCTAAGTACTACTTCAGAAATATTACTTGGTTAGGTAACAGCAAGTATTCCACGAAAGAACTGTCTGAAATTCTAAACATTAACAAAGGAGACATTTACAGCGAAGATGCCCTAACGGAAGGATTGCATATGAGTGCTAACGGAACAGATGTAAGTTCTTTGTACATGGATAATGGCTATTTGTTCTTCCAAATTAATCCTACCGAAGTACTCATCGAAAATGATTCTATTGATTTAGAAATTAGAATATTTGAAGGCAAGCAAGCACGTATAAACAAAGTGACCATTGTTGGAAATACTAAGACAAACGATCATGTTATCTTAAGAGAGATTAGAACAAAACCGGGTCAGTTATTTAAACGGTCTGATATTATTCGATCACAAAGGGAATTGGCACAATTACAATATTTCGATCCAGCCAAATTAGCGGTAAACCCAACGCCTAATCCTGCGGATGGAACAGTGGATATCGAATATGTTGTTGAGGAAAAACCAAGCGATCAATTTACGCTATCGGGTGGTTTCGGTGCCGGCAGAATAGTGGGATCGGCAGGACTTAGTTTTTCTAACTTCTCGACTAAAAACTTCTTTGAAAAAGGAGCATGGACCCCTCTTCCATCTGGAGATGGACAAACATTCTCAATACGAGCACAATCAAATGGACAGTTTTTTCAATCATACAATGCATCCTTTGTTGAACCGTGGCTAGGTGGTAAAAAACCAAATTCATTAAGTGTAAGTGTTTATCGTACTATTCAAAATTATTCGGGTAAACTTGCAATTACTGGTACTTCTGTTGGATTGGGAAGAAGAAAAAAGTTCCCAGACGATTTCTTTTCGTCATATTATCAACTAGGTCTTAAACGCTACAGCCTTGAAAATAACACACAATTTGTGTTTAAAGAAACAGGGAATGGAGTATCCAATACTATCAGTGCTAAATATGTTTTAACAAGAAATTCTGTAGATCAACCACTATTTACGAGAAGAGGATCTGCCTTGAAATTTTCCGTAGAAGCGACTCCGCCATATTCTTTGTTTCATGAAGATGGGTATTATGAAGATTTAGGTGAGCAGGATAAATATAGATTTTCTGAATTTTACAAAGTGAAATTCACTTCATCGTGGTACACAAACTTCACAAAGAACTTTGTGTTGTACACTAATGTTGGCTTTGGCTTCCTTGGGGCATATTCGAAAAACTTAGATGTTCCTTTTGAAAGATATTACCTTGGAGGTAGTGGACTTAGCGGTTTTAACCTAATGGGGCAAGAGATAATTGGACTTAGAGGATACCCTGACAGAAGTTTATCGCCTACTGAAGGAAATACATTAATCGGTAAGTATACTATGGAGTTTAGGTATTTACTTAGCCCAAACCCAAGTGCAACTATATACGCATTGGCCTTCGCTGAAGGAGGAAATACATGGGGAAGCTTCAAAGATTATAGCCCGTTCGATGTAAAAAGAACCGCTGGAGCAGGTCTTCGTATTTTCTTACCCGCTTTTGGTCTATTAGGATTCGATTTTGGATATGGCTTTGACGGAACGCTCGCTAACCCAAACCAGGCTCATGGCTGGGAGCCTGCTTTCATTATTGGTATGAATCTTGGTGAACTGTAATCAATTAATTATTAATTTCACCTAATTCAATAACAAATGATCAAAAAAATAATCTTTTTAGTTGTCCTAGCAATGGGTTCTGGAACGGCCTTCGCACAGAAGTTTGCTTATGTAGATACCGATTTTATCATGAGTAAGATCCCAGCCTATAACGAAGCGCAAGAAAAACTAAACGGAATCTCGGAAGACTGGCAAAAAGAAGTGGAAGAAAAATATAAAGAAGTTGAAAAGATGTATAAAGCTTTTCAGGTAGAAGAAGTTCTTCTTTCAGAAACTATGAAGGCGAAAAAAGAAGAAGAAATTGTAAAGAAAGAAAATGACGCCAGAAGCTTCCAAAAATCAATCTTTGGAGTTAACGGAGAACTTTTCAAGAAAAGACAAGAACTAATAAAGCCTATTCAAGAAGAAATTTATAAGGCAATTAAAGATCTTGCAACGTCCAGTTCGTACGCCATCATATTCGACAAAGCAAGTGGAGCAACAATGTTATATAGCAGCTCTAAGTACGACAAGAGTAAAACCGTCTTAAAGAATTTAGGATACAATTAATTAAACAATAAAAATTACAAAATGAAATCATTATTTAAAGTAGTAGTAATAGCAGTTTTAATTCTTCCATTCACTGGAAATCTAATGGCACAAAAAGTTGGTCATGTAGATGTAAATAAGGTAATGGCCGATATGCCAGAAATTAAAAAAGCGGAACAAGAAGTTGCAGCATTCACAAAAGAATTAGAGGGTGAGCTTCAAAACAAAAATGCGTCTTTACAAACTAAATACCAGGAATTTCAAGCACAAGAAGCTTTAATGAGTGACTTAATTAAGCAATCTAGAATTCAAGAAATTCAAGAATTAGAGAAGCAAATTCAAAATTTTCAAATGGTAGCTGAGCAGAATCTTCAGCAAAAAATCCAAGAGCTTCAAATCCCTATTCGAGATAAAGTAACAGCTGCAATAGCTGTGGTAGCGAAAGATAAAGGATACGCTTACATACTTGACATTGGTGCAGGAGTTGTGCCTTATTATGCTGGAGGAAACGATGTAACAGAATTAGTGAAAGCTAAATTGTAATTAAAAAACACGTTATTCCAGATAACAATCCAATAGGAATTTTTGATTCAGGCATAGGCGGCTTAACGGTTGCCCATGCCATTTCTAAATTACTCCCGAAAGAAAATATTATTTATTTCGGCGATACGGCCCATTTTCCATACGGCGACAAATCACCAGAATCAATTCGGTTATATTCTAAAAGGATCGCCAATTTCCTTTTAAACAAGGGCTGTAAGACTATAGTTATAGCGTGCAATACAGCCTCTTCTTTTGGATACAAAAGCACCAAAGAATATTTACAAGACAAAGTTCCAGTTGTAAACGTTATCGATCCTGTAGTAGAATATGTTGGCAAAAAATACAAAGGGGGAAAAGTTGGCATTATAGGAACCAAAGGCACAATTGGTTCTCGGATATACAACAATAGGATTAAAAAATCACGTCCAGATATTAAGACCACTTCTTTAGCTACGCCCCTCTTAGCTCCTATGATAGAAGAAGGATTTTACAACAATAACATTAGCAAAACTATTATTAATTCTTACCTCTCTAAACCTTCTTTTAAAGGCATTAATGCACTCGTTTTGGCTTGTACCCATTATCCACTAATTAAAGATGAAGTAGCCGAGTTTTACAACGACAATACAGATGTCTTAGACTCCGCATCAATTGTTGCAGAAAGAGTTAAGGAGGTGCTTGAAGAGGGGAATATGGAAAGAAGATCAGGGGAAGGCAAGCACCAATTTTATGTTTCTGATTATACAGCCGCTTATGAAGAAAGCACTAAAATCTTCTTTTCCGATAAAATTCAGTTAAACGAGGTGAGACTCTGGGACTAGACCTCATCCTTGAACCAGCCAGAGTACTTGATATAGCTATTGGCTATTCTGTTTATTTGTCCTTCTAATTGTTCCTTACTCACATCCTTTACCTTCTTCGCCGGAACACCTGCATATATTGTTCCTGATTCTACCACAGTACCCTCTAGAACAACAGCCCCAGCAGCAACAATAGAGTTTTCGTGAATTACTGCTCCATCCATCACAATGGACCCCATACCAATCAACACGTTATCATGAACTGTACAGCCATGGACCATTGCTCCATGACCAATTGACACATTGTTACCAATCGTCGTTCCTGCGCGCTCGTAGGTACCATGAATAACAGCATTGTCCTGTATATTCACCTTGTTTCCTATTTTAATGAAATTAACATCCCCTCTTACAACCGCATTGAACCAAATACTACATTGGCTACCCATGGTTACCTCTCCCACTATGGTGCAATTTTCTGCTATAAAGCAATCATCTCCAATTTGAGGTTCATATCCTCGTACTGCTCTAATCAATGCCATAGTAAGGGTTGTAAGAAATTAATAAGTAACTTTGTAACTTAATCAAAGATAAAAAGTTTCGTATGGAAGCAACCCCAAAAATGATTAATGTATTCGCAGAGAGTACTCCTAATCCAGCTTCATTAAAGTTTGTGGCAGATTTTGTTCTTGTTCCAGGACATGACTCGTTTGAGTATTTAAGCAAACAGGATGCAGCTAATTCCCCACTAGCAACCGAGCTTTTTAATTTTCCATTCGTAAAAGGCGTTTTTATCGCTTCTAATTTCGTGACGATTACAAAGAATGACTTTATAGAATGGCACGAGATAATGAACGAAATGCGCATGTTCATCAAAGACTTTCTTTTAGAAGGTAAGGATGTTGTTACAGGAGCTACACCTAACGTTTCTTCTCCTTCCAAAGAAACTGAAGCTCCTATTATTGACGGTGGCGTTGAAGTAGATAACGACAACCTAACAGATTTGGATAGATCTATAATGGACGTGCTAGATCAATATGTTAGACCGGCTGTTGAAGGCGACGGTGGTGCAATCAACTTTAAGTCTTTCGAAGACGGTGTAGTAACTGTTATTTTACGTGGAGCGTGCAGCGGATGTCCTTCCTCTACAGTGACTTTAAAGTCAGGTATTGAGGCTCTATTGCAAAAGATGATTCCGGAAGTAAAAGAGGTAGTAGCTGAAGAACGCTAAATTACACGTTAAATTTGTAAGTCATTGTTTCCGACTTCTCTAACATGCCTTCAGCAATAGCAGTGTATTCTATTTTTAACGGTGGTAACTCACCCGAAGACTTATCTACGTCAATTTCTAGTTGATCGATTTGCAAAACAATTCCAGGATGAATTACTTGACCAGGCTTACCAACGTATACAGTTGATCCATTGCTTTGTTCTTGCTCTTTATCGAGTCCTGTACTCATGCCCCCACCGATACCAAATTGGCTGAATTTGTACGGACCATTTACTTTGATTTTAAACATTGGATACTTTGCAACAGACTTACCTGTATTGGATAGCCCAAAGACAATACTATACGAGCTTCCACTAC
>JABSPR010000392.1 GCA_013214975.1 Flavobacteriales bacterium | reverse complement strand
TTTATTTCTTCTTTCTTCTTAGGCGTTAAGTCTGTTAAGAATTCCTTAATTTTTTCTTTAACCTCCACGTGCATGCATTGATTACATAAACAACTTTTTTTGAGGTCGGCAATTAAAATAGGAGGGTATTGGCTGCACCAACATTCGGAAGAACCACAGTCGTTTGGTGCCCCACATTTATTGCAGATGTCTTTTTGAATATCAACGCTAGTCATCATTTTGAAATAAATTCGAAATGAACAGACCTATTCATCTTTCTACCTGCTTCAGAGGTATTGTCACCAAACGGTTTTTCTTCTCCTAAACTTATTTGAGTAATTCTTGAGGAGTTAATTCCTTTGGTTTCAAGAAGATTTACGATAGAACGTATTCTGTCGGAAGAAAGAGATTTGTTGTATTCCAAAGAACCCATATCATCTGTGCTACCTGATATCTTAATCGAAATCGATTTGTTGTTTTTTAAATAGTTAGCCAATTCGTCAATTTTGCCGAGTTCCGTTTCCAACAACATGCTACTTGCAAAGTTGAAATAGATAACGGGAAGAATGTATTCGTTCAAAGTATCTTGATCTGTTTTTATTTTAGATTTTGATGATTTTATGGAGTCTTGTTTTTCTCTTTTGATCCGGACTATTTTCAGATCTGGATTTTTAACTTCGGCTAAATCTCGTTCATCGATAAAGGCAGCTATAGAAGGCTCTTCAATACTGTAAAGCGCCATACGTGTAATTTCCTGGAAGGCGTTTTTGCCATTCGGTTTTAGCGAACTTACATAGTTAGTTATTGAGGGTAAAAGGTTTTGAGGTAAAGTATCTCCTCCTTTTTCAGCGATTGAATCCTTAAGATTCATAAATGCATTTTTAAAGGTAGCTTTCTGAATGCCTCCCTCGTTTCTATTAACCCCCGAGTAGTCGAGAACAACTTCTTGGTAGTTATCATAAAGAGAATATTGAGGAGGAATGTAAAATTCTTGGGATTGCGCAACAAGACTATCTTGTTTGATAATCATCTTATAGTGTGTTTTAGTACGCAATGATATTTTACCTATCCCATTCTCTAGATTAAACTTTATAGGATCTTCTATAGTATCTAAATTCAAATAGGCGATTTCTAAATTATCAAGGTCTAACCCCTTGTTACCCATGGCGACGAGCTGTATTGTAGAGTTCTTTCGAGGGTATTTTAGCATAACACTATATAAGTCCATTCCTCCAAATCCTCCTATTCGTGATGAAGAGAAGTACGCAAAAACTTCCTCATCGTCCACTTGATAAAATATGTCGGATGCCGGTGAATTGAACGGTGGTCCAAGATTATGCGGTTTTGTCCACTTTTGATTTTTTTTAGTAGAACTAAAGATGTCAAAGCCACCTATGTTTTCATGTCCTTTGGATGAGAAATAAAGGGTCTCGCTTCCTTTACTGAAGAAGGGGCTGTCTTCGTCATGTTCGGTATTAATCTGTGGACCTAAATTATGTGGCTTGCCCCACGCACCATCCTGATCTTTGGTTGATTTGTATATGTCTAATCCACCATATCCTCCTTTTCGATCACTGGAAAAATAGAAACTGTTTTCTTCCGTGAAAAAATACATGCTTGGTTCAAATGCCTTTGAGTTAACGGCTCCTGAAGTCATCTTTTTAGGTTTGCTCCATTGGGAATCAACAAGGTTGGTCTGCATTATATCGTTTTTCCGCATTATATATGCCTTGTTGCCTTTTTTGTCGAATCCAATCATAGATTCATTCTTACGCGTATTCATTTTAATATTCTTGAATAAATCTGATTCGTCAATGTGTATCGGATTAGACCATGTAACACTATCAATAATATCAGCTACGTAAATATCTTCGAAAGGAATATTGTCGTGATGTTTTCGTCCTCCAACGGTTCCTGTTTTACGCGAGGTATAGATTAATTTTTTCTCATCAGGACTAAATACAGCCGCATAATCGGGATATCTAGAGTTTACTTTACTTCCGAGGTTTACTGCCTTCCAGTTTTTATCCTTTGGGTCTTTAAATTCTAATCCATGTTTGCATCGTATTATTTCGTCATCAATCATTTTTACATAAATCTTGATACTTTCTCGCACACCCCAATCTCCCATTACTTCGATTAGTTTGTAATACCTGAAATAGCCATTAACTAATAGTTTTCGGAACGAATTGTAATTTTGTATTGCTTTTTCGAAATTACCAATTAAATGGTACGTCTTGCCTAAGAAGTAGTACGGTGTTCCTAGGGAATCATTAGAGCTAAGTCGAAGAGTTCTTTCAAAAACATCGATGCAATCTGGTTGTTGAAGCGTAGAATTGTAAAATGCTATTCCTAATTCATAGGAATAATCTTCATTCAAACTATCGATTTCGTTTACGGCTTGGTAATGAAAGATTGCCCTATCCCATTTTCTATTTGCCAGGGCTCTTCTGGCTTTTCTAAGTTGAGTTTTTAGAACTTTATTTTCATAAGCAGCGCGTGCCATATCATCGTTTTGAGAAAAAGATGAAGTGCCAACTATCGAAAAGAATAGTACGAGTAAGAAAGTAATGCAACACTGAGTCGCAAGTTTATGTCTATTCATAGTTTATGAAATTACTAAACATATTTAGCAATGGTAGCTATGTTTACGTTAAACACAATACGCAGTTTGGTTATTTCTATTAGATGCATTTTATACCGATAGAGGTTCAGTGTTTATCTACTAAGAACTTAAGTGTACAATAAAACTTAATTTTATGCATCTAAAATAAACACGAATGATTAACGGATTAATAAATCTTGACGCTTGGATACAAAACTTTCTTTTAGAGAAGGGTATGGGGATCGAAATGGCACATTACATTTTATTGAGTTTTGACCTGTTGTTACTTCTTGTAATTTGTGTAATTGCGAATTGGATTTCAAAAAGAATTATTGTTAAAGGAATTCAGTCGTTTATTAAGAAAACCAAGAACGATTGGGACGATATTTTTTTAGATCAACAAGTGTTTCAATCTCTTTCAGCACTTGTTCCTTTAATAATTATAAAGTACTTAGCTGAACCTGTTTTTTCAAATTTTCAAGTATTAATTCCTATTGTATCGATCGCAGTTAAGGTCTTAATTGTTATGGTTATAATCTCCGTAATAAGCAAAACGCTCAAAGCTATTGAAGAGGTAAGTCAGCGCATAGTATACTTTAAGGATAAGCCACTTGGCAGTTATGTGCAATTGGTGAGGATTATTGTTTTTGTAATTGCGGCTATCCTTATTTCGTCTGTCTTATTGGGTAAAGATCCAATGACGTTGTTGGGTGCTTTAGGTGCTCTTACAGCCGTTATAATGTTGGTATTTAAGGATACCATTTTAGGATTGGTTGCCAGCATTCAGCTTTCTTCGAACGATATGGTAAGGGTAGGAGACTGGGTTTCTATGCCTAAGTATGGTGCCGATGGCGACGTTATTGGGATCTCGTTAAACACAGTTAAAATTCAAAATTGGGATAAAACAATTTCAACAATTCCTACCTATTCATTTATTGCAGACTCTTTTCAGAACTGGAGGGGAATGTCGGATGCAAAGGGAAGAAGGATAAAGAGGTCTTTAAATATTGATATGACGAGCGTTAAATTTTGCACGGAGGAGCGGTTAGAATACTACAAAAAGTATGAGTTGTTAAGGGGCTATATAGAATCGAAACAATCAGAAATAAATGGACATAACGATGCACATTCGCACGATAAGTCATGTTTGATAAATGGACGGAACCTT
>JABSPR010000391.1 GCA_013214975.1 Flavobacteriales bacterium | reverse complement strand
TGAGTACAATTAACATCATTAGAAACAAACTCATTCACAGGGTTTTTGCTGTAGTAAAAAGAGGAACGCCCTACGTAATTATGGCGAAACATGCAGCTTGAAATATTTCTTAAAAGTCCTTGTTTCTATCTTAGAATTCGCATTAACTTGTCCAAATATCAGATGTGGTAATTTAGGTTTCTAAAATCCAGAAACTATGTACAAACATCATCGCTACCCAAGAGTAATAATTCAGCAAGCCGTTTATTTTAAACTTAGATTTTCTTTAAGCTATCGAGATGTTGAAGAATTGATGCAAATCAGAGGAGTTGATGTTGATCATTCTACTATTCAAAGATGGGTGTTCAAATTCACTCCAGAGATTGAGAATAATATGAACAAAAGAAAGTATCGCACTGGAGATAGTTGGAGAATGGATGAGACCCACATAAAAGTAGGTGGGAAGGACAGATTCCTTTATCGTGCAGTAGACAAGGATGGAAATACGGTTGACTTCCTACTTACAAAAAGGAGACAACGCATGTCAGCACATAAGTTCTTCAATAAATCCATCAACAATAATGGCAAACCACGGGTGATAAATATTGATAAAAGCGGATCTAATTACGCCGCAATTCAAGTTGTAAATAGGAGGGGGCTTTATAAGAAGAATATCAAAATTAGGCAGTGCAAGTATCTAAATAACATTGTTGAACAAGACCATCGAAATATCAAAAGAAGAATAGTAAATATGACAGGATTCAAAGAGTTCGAGTCAGCGCAGCGGACTCTATCAGGAATAGAGGTCGTGAATATTATAAGAAAGAATCAGCTAGATAAATCTCGAAAAACGAACTTTAAAACGTTCGCTTCTTTAGCTGCGTAAAAGTCTGAAATCCAGTTTTTTTCAGAATCAGTACAAGTTAATGCGACAGTACCCTCTCTCGAGACTTTCGACACATTACCCTTTTCTTCTGATAACTTCACAGTATTACGTTTATAGACAGCTGTGTAACTCCTTTTTGTTTTTGACATTTTGCTAATTTAATTTATAGCAACAATATCTTAACTAACCGTCCAGTCTAATGTAGCAAGTCCAGAAGATCAATAGAAGAATTCCTATTCAATCGAAAAAGAGATGTTAAGCAACAAGTTTGCTTTTCCCTTTTAAAACTCTAGAAACTTTAGCACCTTTTGAAATCAGTTCTTTTAAAGAAATGATATGCGTTTTATTACTTTTATCTATACTGGTAATTTTCTCAAACACATCGGAATATTTAACATCTTTAGATGCCATTGTTTCCGTATCCATATAAATATAATCTGGAAATGCGAGTTCGTACTCCATTAATTGCATTAAATAATGCATGGCTTCTACACCATCTTGCAAGAATCTTATTTTCTTATTTCCGTCTGTTTTGTCAAGAGCTTTCTGCGCCAAATACTTCACAACCTCACTTTCCTCTATGACTAATATCCATGTACCTGTATTCATAGTTAAATTAGTTGATGTGGTATTGCAACGCAGCAGATTTAATAAAGTTTCAATATACAAATGTAACTTGCATTATATTTGATGGTTAAGTAAGTTTGGAATAAATAAAGTATTGATAATCAGCAATATTTTTACAAGCACTTTGTAAGCTTGCAAGCTGCCATGGGCTTGATTCATTGATAAGCATGATATACGTTATCTTTACTAAAATCAAAACAAAGGGACATGAAATCGCTCGTAATTACCTTCCTGATTCTTTTTTTTTATTTTTCAGTTCAGGCCCAAATAAACATCCCCGACGCGAATTTTAACACGTATTTGGTAGCGCAAGATTCAATTAATACGGATGGAAATAATATAATTGATTCGATTGAGGCCGCCGACTTTGCCAGTGAAATAAATGTAACCGGATTGCAAATTTTAGACTTAACTGGGATAGCAGCGTTTACATCACTCACTAAGTTTAATAGTTTAGCAAGTTTGGATGTATCTGGTAATACCGCTCTTGAGGAACTTATTTGTACCGATAACGACATTGATAGCTTGAATGTATCTGGTAGTTTGGCGGTTACTAAGCTTTATTGTAACAATAATGAGCTAGAGAGTTTGGATGTGACGAATCATGCAGCTCTTAAATATTTTAGCTGTTCCTATAATGATTTAACGGCTTTGGATATCTTCAACAATGCTAACTGAAATTGCAACAAAAAAATGGAGTTTAAGTTAAGCTATGCCGCCTGATTAAATTGATTATTATTCTGATTAAATTGTTCTATTGATTTATTGCCCAAGTGGGAGTGCCTTCTTTCTCTGTTATACCAC
>JABSPR010000390.1 GCA_013214975.1 Flavobacteriales bacterium | reverse complement strand
TTTTTGTACAAACTAATTCTTTACTAAATGAAACCTTTAAGCCTTTTATCAATTCTATTCTTTTCCATCTTTCTTATTAGTTGTGACAAGATTAACAAGAACGAATGTTGCACTTGTGATATTACTATTGAAACTGAATTCTTATCAGAAACCCAAACTGTTAATCAATATGATGTTACAGGTGAAGATTCTGATAATTGCCTAACGACCAAAGATGAAGTAAAAAAAATATTGGACGATGAACAAATAATTTTACAAGACAGCTCTATTGCTCAGGGATCGGCTTACTCTTATACTATAGATTGTACCTACGACTAAACTCTCTTCACTTTCTTTTTCGCCTACTTCTTAAAATTCTTATCAAAGGAATCATTAATTGTTGACGATACACTATTCTTTAGAATCTCCATTAAACCATCCTTAACCGTAGGTTTTAAAAATTCGGTTAAATCCTTTTGGTCTTCATCAGATTCTATATCAATCTTTAAATCTTTAATGCATTCGTTAGCCAAATCAATTATTCTCTCAACACCATTCTCCATAGTGGCTCCTTTAATCGCTGGCAACCGTCGCAACAATTCTCGCCTAATCAACTCCATTTGGTCAATATTCATCTAGCTTCTTTTTAAACGATTCTTTAATCCTGTCGATAGCTGTTCGAATAATATGTCTGTGGAATCTGTTAACAGCTTCAACTCATCGTTAAATTCTGTTCTCCTTAATATGGATAATATCTTGGCATTAGCCATCTGATTAGATTTCTGCAAAGCCTCTACCCTTATTAACGCACTTAAGTTTTCAATGGTAATATCCTTATCTGTCATCGTATAAAATTTTCAAGCCGCAAGTTAAGCACTTGTTTGCATCATTCTGAAAAAAAATTGAAATCAGATGTTCTTCTTAGTCTATATAAAGTAGCTCTTTGGATAACCCTTTTGGGGAGTTCTCTCGTTTTCGAATATAGTCTTTAAGAAATGTCGCATTCACATAAAAATATGGAATTGGTTGTAAATGGGTTAAACCTCTCATCGAAGTTACCCAATCGGGAAAATGTCGAGCTTCGAATATATCATATATCGCTGTTACCTCTTTTTCAAAATCTTCTCCTTTGGTCTCAAAGAACTCTAACACCTTTTTATGAGTTTCTTTTCTAACATCGTTATTCATTAATAATGTTGTGGTAAAGTAAGATAGGTTGAGGTTCTCTCTGAAATAATCAATACTATCTTGATGTTTAATTACGGTTACAAACTCCTCTCTACTTAATACCGGATAAAACTTATAATTTAAAGTATCCAGGTATATAAAAAGATTCCGCTTTCTAATTCCATGTCCATTAAGGTTCCCTATCATTCTTGCGGCCAAGAAAGACGTGATGTAATCCATATCAACAAACTGTCTTACATAATTAGCGTTGTATGTATAAAGGCATTTATTAAACTTTTTGAAGGAAGCTTTAATAGAATCGGCAGTTGAATTATTATATCCTTTTTCGATCAAAATACGAGATAACGACTCTTCCAAATAATTAATGTTAGTGTCGTTAGAAAGTATATGTGATTTTTCATTTCCTCGAGTAAAAGTTACCAGCGTTTCCTTCCCGTGCTTCTGCATATATTTATTATTAAGCCGATCCTCAAACCAATAAATGTGCTCTTTATTAGAATCAAGTTTAATGTTTAACAGCTTGTGCTTACGATTAAGAAGCTTAAAGTATTCGGCCAAGTACTCTATTATCTTCATATCAGCTCTAAGACGTTTGTATACAATTAAACGAAAATGGTTAGATCCGTATAGCTCCTCTCCCTTTTCCATCTTTATATTCAGTGATATATAACCATTGCCATCACTGTGTTCAGTTGGTCTTCTTCCGTGTGCTTTCCATTTAATGTTGAACTTATTCCCATTAAATTTCAACACACCTTTTCTCCACTTATTCAATTTGGAGTATACTTTAATATCAATTGTGTCACGAAGCGTGATCTCTTGAATTTTATCTATATGACTAAAGTCGTTCTTACTAAAGGTTAATTCGATATTAGGAATTTCCTCTCCGATGTTAACAGGGTAATAAGACCGGAAGTAGTCTGTAAGAATACGGTACCTAATCGAAAGAAAAGTATTGTTTTGCGCGTTTATATTATCAGAATCTACCGAATAGGAAGCTATGTAGAAAATGAAGCTACTTGCGAGGCCTAACGATAATAGCAAGCATCCAATTATGGCGCTAATCTTCTTTATCTGCAAAAGTTTCATAGAGTTATAGTTTTCGAGATAAAGTTAATTCATATAAAACAAAATTAATTTATGCTTCAACTACTTATACTACACACGAAAGGTACTATTACCCTAAATAGATTTACTATTTGGTGATACAATTGATTTATTCCACAAAAACCAGAGAGCTCTTATTATTGTTTTTAAGTAACTTTGTTCTCTAAATCACGATGTTATGAAGCAATTAGCTACTCTGCTTTTCTGTCTTACTTCATTAATTGGATATTCGCAAAACGATACCACTTATTATCTTAATTCTAATGGTGCATTTTGCGAGAAACTAGAGGCAACAAAATGTGTTCGGATAACTTCAAAAAAAGGTAATTTCTTTGTAACCGATTATACCAAGAATAAGAATAAATGGGTAAAAGATTCTGTTGTATACCGCACTCGATTATCTACTACTTCTTCTCTGTCAGTTGAGAAAATAATTAACAAGAAAACTATCTCTAGACATAACCGATCTTTTGTTAAAGAAGGAGAAGCAAAATATTTACTTAAAGATTTCTATGCTAATGGTAAGGTGAGACAAGAAGGTCTATCCAATTCAATCCTCTTTCCGTACTATACAGGTACAGTTAAATCGTTCGATAATGAAGGAACGTTAGTTTCAAAAGTTGATTATTCCAAAAACAGAATGCACGGAAATTCTCACTACTTCTATCCTAATGGAAATAAGAAAGCCATTTCTGTTTATCACCAAGGGAAATTAATGTCAACAACAAAGTATCTTCCTGACGGGACTTTAGCCACTAAGGAATAGTTTGTTAATAAAGATTCCGTCACATCTGAAACATTCCTGTTTTCTTTACGTCTTTATAGCTATAGCCCAATAGGTAACCTAATTGATATTCATAATATGAAATCAATAATTTATCCATTAAATTGAATGTAAGTCATCTGTTTCACTATATTTAACAATCATAGACAGTGAGAGTTGTTCTCATATTCAATCTTTAAACATTATAAATATGTCAGAAGAACAAGAACCAAACGTAAATACAAAAACAGATTTTATTAATGAAATTGACACTTATGTCAGTGCCAATCATGTGGAATTTATAAGTCCAAATCATACTGGAATCGATAATGATTATAGTGCTGATGAAGACTTCTCACCAAATGTTCAAATAAGAGAACATTCCCAAGAAGCTATTAAAGAATTAATGGCTACCGAGAAACCTAAACTAAATATGCTGTACAAAAAGGAAGCTCGGAAGTTCTTCGTTTTTAAAGTACAAGTAGAAAATCAAGAGTTAGCCATTTTAAATGTAAATGCTCGTTCTAATAAATTTGGACATGTAACTGACCGTGCTTATTTAGCGGATGGAAAGTATTGCGGACCAGGTCAGGCGTATCCTATATTCTTTAGGAGAAAAAAATCCATTGGATTTAACGAGATTCAAACGGTGAAGATCGATATCCTTTTCAAGGATAAAGAAGGAAGACAATGGACACAGTGCTACAATTATTCAACCAATAATAGCACAACAGGAAAAGCAATAACTGCTCCCTCTCCTGCTTAAAATATAATCGTATTAAATAAAAGGCCTGTATACATGTTGTATACAGGCCTTTTATTATTTATAACTCTTTATTAGCTTATACCAAGAGCTGTAAGTTTTGCCTTAACAAGTTTCATCTTCACAGGATCATTTAACCTAACATAAGCATTCTTTAAAGATCTTAATGTATTAATCAAAGTTGGTTTTAATTCTTCCTTTACAACAGCCATGTCCTCTCCTGCTAATACTTCAACTTTCGCCAAATATTCAACAGCTTTTTTGAATTTCACTTGTGCTTTTTCTTTTTCTGCATTGTATTTAGTGTTGTCTGTAATATCATTTGCTTTCTTGAGAATATCAGCAGCAACGTTATAATACATTACACCTGCATTGTATGCCGCATCCACATAATCAGGTTTCAACTCTAATGCCTTTAGATAATTAGCTTCTGCATTTTCCAAATCACCTTGTGGCTCATAAACAGTTGTTGCAATGAAATAATATAGTTTTTCATTTTCAGGATCTTTTGCAATCGCAGCATCCAAGTTACGTTTTGCTCCTTCTTTATCTCCCTTATTAAGTAACACGTCTGTTTCAACAAGCATTAGGTTCAAATCATCCGGAAAAGCAACTCTAGCTTCAGCTAAAACTTTCTCATAACCTTCTTGATCATCTTTACCTTTTTTATAGATATCGATTAGGTTTTTGAACATGTCCAACTTAGCATAATCAGCAGCTATCATCTCTCGATAATTTTTCTCCGCTAAATCATAGTTCTTCATTTTTTCAGCTGCTAATGCCGCCCAATGAACAGGTGGATAATATGCTTTAGGCTTGCTCTTCAAACCATTCGCTGCCTTTGCTGCTGCACATAAATCAAAATATTTAATTGCAGATGCATAAGATGAATCGTTATAAGCCGCTTCTCCTTTGTTGTAGAAATTCCTAGCGCAATTTGCAATACCAGGAGTTACCTCACTAGTATACATTTTCTTGGCATCAACTTCTTTTAATGTTTTGAATGCTTCAAACGCTTCCTCAAAGGCATTAGGTGATAACGCTTTGATACTGGCATTTTTAGCAGTTCCTATTTTGTAATAAACATCTGCTCGGATTTTCCAAGTTTTAGCCATCCCTTTAGAAGAAGCGTTGATGGTTGCTTTATCAATAGCCGATTTTGCCTCTTTTAGTTCACCATGTCTGAGGTGATTAGATGCCGTTTGTATGTTTGCCTTTTGAGCAAAAGTTGCGCTCACTATGCTAGTTAAGGCAAGTATTAATAGTGCTTTTTTCATTAATGTATTGTTTAGTTATCGTTTTCAGTATCGTCATCAGAACCCTCTTCTTCAGAATCTTCCGTAGAGTCATCTTCTACTTCTTCTTGATCGTCTGCAATTTCTTTGCCAACATTCTCTTCAGAAGAATTTTCTCCTTCTTCAACCGAAGCAGTCACAATTGGATTACCTTCTTCATCAACAGCTATTTCATCATCTTCAGATACTTCAATTTTAGTAACTGCTGCGATGCTGTCTTCTCCTTTAAGTTTAATAAGTCTAACACCTTGTGTTGCTCTACCCATTTCTCTTAATGTTTCAACAGCCATACGAATAGTGATTCCAGATTTATTGATTATCATTAAATCATCTGTATCAATTACATTCTTCATTGCAACTAACTGGCCTGTCTTCTCCGTTATATTAAGTGTTTTAACACCCTTACCACCTCTATTGGTAATTCTGTAATCTTCCAATGGAGAACGTTTACCGTATCCTTTTTCTGAAACAACAAGTACTGAAGACTCTTTATCCTCAACACAGATCATTCCTATTACTTCATCGTTTTTAGTATCAATCTTGATACCTCTAACACCTGCAGCATTTCGGCCCATTGCTCTTACCTTCTCTTCTGGGAATCTAATTGCTCTACCTGATTTAATAGCCATTAATATTTCGCTATTTCCAGTTGTCAATTTAGCTTCTAGTAATTGATCGCCATCTTTAATAGTAATTGCGTTGATTCCGTTAGTCCGTGGTCTAGAATAAGCTGAAAGTTCTGTTTTCTTAATCACACCTTTCTTAGTACATAGTACAATAAAGTTGTTCTTAATATACTCTTCGTCTTTCAAATCTTTCGTATTGATGAATGCTTTCACTTTATCATCAGATGGAATGCTTATCAAGTTTTGAATTGGTCTTCCTTTAGATGTTTTCATTCCCTCAGGTAATTCATATACTCTTAACCAGAATAATCTCCCTTGTTCCGTAAAGAACAACATGTAATCATGCATGCTCGCCACGAATAAGTACTCTAAGAAATCTTCTTCTCTAGTGTTACTTCCTTTAGATCCTTTTCCTCCCCTTCCTTGTACTTTGAACTCAGTAAGCGGCGTTCTTTTAATATATCCTTTGTGAGAAATTGTTATTACAACATCTTTATCTGCAATAATATCTTCTATTCTGAAGTCTTTGGCAGCATATTCAATATCTGTTCTTCTTTCATCTTGATATCTTTCTCTTACTTCGTCAAGTTCCATTTTGATTATATTCATTCGAATATCTTCGCTAGCTAAAATTCCTTTTAACTTTTCAATCAATGCTAAAAACTCTTCGTATTCTCTTCTTAACTTGTCTTGTTCAAGGCCAGTTAAATGTCTTAATCGCATATCAACGATCGCTCTTGATTGAATTTCAGACAAGTCGAAAGTTTTCATTAACGTTTCTCTCGCTTCATCAGGACTTTTAGAGGCTCTGATAATTCTAATTACTTCGTCGATGTTATCGCTCGCAATTATTAATCCTTCAAGAATGTGCGCTCTTTCTTCCGCTTTTCTTAATTCGTATTGAGTTCTTCGAACAATTACTTCATGACGGTGCTCAACGAAATAATGAATGATTTCTTTTAGGTTAAGCATTTTAGGTCGCTTGTTAACCAAGGCAATACTGTTAACGCTAAACGAAGATTCTAAAGCAGTGTACTTATATAGTTTGTTAAGAACAACGTTAGTAATAGCATTCGTTTTTAGTTCATAAACGATTCGCATTCCATTTCTATCCGACTCATCTCTTATGTCAGATATACCGTCAATTTTCTTTTCATTAATTAGACCAGCAGTTTTCAAGATCATATCTGCTTTGTTAACCATGTAAGGGATTTCGGTAACGATTATGGTTTCTCTACCATTGTCTCTTGTCTCGATGTTACTTCGACCTCTAATTACAACTCGTCCTCTTCCTGTTTCGAAAGCATCTTTAACACCCTCATAGCCATATATAGTTCCGCCTGTTGGAAAATCAGGAGCTTTAATGTGCTCCATTAAGCCCGCAATATCGATATCTCTATTGTCTATATAAGCTATAGTTCCATCAATTACTTCCTTAATATTATGAGGAGCCATATTTGTAGCCATACCTACGGCAATTCCCGAACCTCCATTTATTAAAAGATTTGGAATTCTAGTTGGAAGAACCGTAGGCTCTTGAAGAGAGTCGTCAAAGTTCAAGGAGAAATCAACAGTTTCTTTGTCAATATCAATTAACATTTCTTCAGCAATCTTTCGCAGACGTACTTCCGTATATCTCATTGCGGCTGGACTATCTCCATCGACAGAACCAAAGTTACCTTGTCCGTCAACTAACGGATATCTTAAAGACCAAGGCTGTGCCATACGAACCATAGCATCGTATACCGAAGTATCACCATGCGGGTGATACTTACCTAATACCTCTCCAACAATTCTTGCAGATTTTTTATAAGGCTTGTTTGCGAATACACCTAAATCTAGCATTCCAAACAAAACTCTTCTATGAACAGGCTTTAATCCATCACGCACATCAGGTAAAGCACGAGAAACGATTACCGACATCGAATAATCGATGTACGATGATTTCATTTCATCTTCAATATTTATCTGAATTATCTTCTCTCCTTCTGTCATAATGACTTGTTTTTAAGAGCAATACATAGTATTGCACAATTGTTATATATGTAGTCGAAAATAGCATAATACATCATCATGTCAAGCTTTAATTAGTTCAAAAACAACATTATTACTAACAAATTCCTGTTGATAAATATGATCCGTATAAAGCTCTAAAAATGGCCGCTTTATTAAATTTGAATACAATAATAAATATGCTCGTTCGTGTAACATGTAGAAGTTTTATTAGTAAACGAATCAAGGCAAAACCTGAATAATATGGAAGCTAAGTTTTCACCTAGAGTAAAGGACGTTATTACGTATAGTAGAGAAGAAGCTCTGCGTCTAAGTCACGACTATATAGGTCCAGAACATTTGCTATTAGGAATTTTAAGAGAGGGCGAAGGTGTTGCCGTTAAATTAATGCAGACTCTAGACATAGACCTTTTCGAATTAAGAAAGTATATAGAGAAAGCTACAAGCAAAAAAGTATCGAGTAAAAAAGCGACAGGTAACATTCCATTGGTTAAACAGGCCGAGAAAGCCTTGAAAATAACCTACTTGGAGGCTAAGCTTTTTAAAAGTAATATGATAGGAACCGAACATTTACTACTTGCATTGTTAAAAGATGAAGATAATATAGCAACTAAATCTCTAGAAAAATTTAACGTAAATTATATTAATGTGAAAGACGAGCTAGAACAAATACTATCGAACTTCGAACCTAAAGCGGAGTTTTCAGATAGTCCAATAGATGATGATGATGATGATGACAATGGCGAAGAAGGTGGATTAGGTTCGGACATTCGGAAAACTACCGATACGAAGTCGAAAACTCCCGTATTAGATAATTTTGGAAGAGATCTCACAAAGATGGCAGAGGAAGATAGATTGGATCCCGTTGTTGGAAGAGAGCAAGAAATAGAAAGAGTTTCTCAAATTCTGAGTAGAAGAAAGAAAAACAATCCTATACTTATTGGTGAGCCTGGTGTTGGTAAATCAGCAATTGCCGAAGGACTTGCTATTCGCATTGTAGATAAAAAAGTTTCCCGAGTTCTGTTTAACAAACGTATTGTTACTCTTGATCTCGCATCTCTAGTTGCAGGAACAAAGTATCGTGGACAGTTCGAAGAAAGAATGAAAGCTGTTCTTAATGAGTTAGAAAAAACGCCTAACATTATTTTATTCATCGATGAAATACATACCATCGTTGGTGCTGGTGGAGCTTCTGGTTCTTTAGATGCATCTAACATGTTCAAACCAGCCTTAGCCAGAGGTGAGGTTCAATGTATTGGAGCAACTACATTAGATGAATACAGACAATACATCGAAAAAGATGGTGCTTTGGAAAGAAGGTTTCAGAAAGTATTAGTTGAGCCTACTACGGAAGAACAAACAATTACGATCCTTGAACAAGTAAAAGGAAGATATGAAGATCACCATAATGTTATCTACACGCCAGAAGCTTTAAAGGCGTGCGTTCAATTAACTGATAGGTATATCAGTGATCGATTTCTTCCAGACAAGGCAATCGACGCATTAGATGAAGCAGGGTCTCGAGTTCATATCAAAAACATTATTGTACCTAAAAATGTTATTGAAATCGAAGAGAGTATTGAAAAAGTAAAAGAGGAGAAAAATCTCGTAGTTAGAAGCCAAAAGTATGAAGAGGCTGCAAAACTCAGAGATAAAGAAAGAACTCTTTTAGAAGACTTAGATGAGGCTAAGAATAAATGGGAAGAAGAAACTAAGAATAACAGGGAAACTGTTGATGAAGAAAATGTGGCTGAGGTTGTAGCCATGATATCAGGAGTTCCTGTTCAGCGAATAGCCGAGAATGAAGGTGCCCGATTATCCAGAATGGATGATGACATTAAGGAGAGAATTATTGGTCAGGATGATGCCGTATCCAAAGTGGTTAGAGCAATTCAACGTAACAGAGCTGGACTTAAAGATCCTAATAAACCAATTGGTTCATTTATCTTTTTAGGACCAACAGGTGTTGGTAAAACTCAGCTGGCAAAAGTTCTTAGTAGAATGCTTTTTGATACCGACGATGCACTTATCCGAATTGACATGAGTGAGTACATGGAGAAATTTGCAATCTCAAGACTTGTGGGAGCACCTCCGGGATACGTTGGGTATGAGGAAGGTGGACAGTTAACTGAAAAGATCAGACGTAAACCCTACTCTGTTGTATTGTTAGACGAAATAGAAAAGGCACATCCTGATGTATTCAATCTATTGTTACAAATATTGGACGACGGACAAATTACGGACAGTCTTGGAAGAAAAGTAGACTTTAAGAATACTATTGTAATAATGACTTCTAACATTGGCTCAAGAGAACTAAAAGATTTTGGTGAAGGTGTTGGTTTTAGTACTTCAGCTAAGCAAAATGCATCCGAAGATTATGCAAAAGGTGTAATCGAAAAATCTCTTAAAAAAGCATTTGCACCAGAATTCTTAAATAGAATTGATGATGTTATTGTCTTCAATAGTCTAGACAGGGATGATATTCATGATATTATCGATATTGAATTAAAAGGCCTTTATGGGAGATTAGAAAAACTTGGTTACGAAATCAAGTTGACGACAGAAGCCAAGGACTACATTGCCGATAAAGGTTATGATTCTCAATTTGGTGCAAGACCAATTAAGAGAGCAATTCAGAAATATCTTGAAGACCCTTTAGCCGAAGAAATAATAAAATCGTCTTTAAAAGAAGGTGATAAGATTTCGGTAGGGTTCGATAAGAAAAAAGAAGAGATCAAGATTAAAGTTACCAAAGCTAAGAGTAGCCAGATTGATCAAAACTTAGAAGAAGACGGAAACGATAAAAAGGAGAGTTAATATACTCTCCTTTTATTCTTTTAATCAGAAATACTACTCTCCTTTAAAATCTGGATTCTCGTATTTATCTAACAACTTATCACTAATCATCGTATTAGAGAAGCCTCCATCGTGAAATAAGTTTTGCATTGTAACCATCTTAGTAAGATCTGAGAATAACGTTACACAATAGTCTGCGCAAGTTTCTGCAGGTGCATTTCCTAAAGGCGAAACATCTTGTGCATAATAATAAAATTTATGCAGTCCTTTTACGCCAGAACCAGCTGATGTCATTGTAGGTGATTGTGATACCGAATTAATTCTTGTACCATTTTTATTCCCATACATATATCCAAAACTTCTAACAATAGATTCTAAAGTAGATTTAGCTTCAGCCATATCAGAGTATCCTGGTAGAATTCTTTGTGCTGCGATGTACGACAATGTAAGAACAGATGAACAGTCATTTAATGCATCCATTTTATAACAAGTCTGTAGTGTTTTATGTAAAGACAAAGCAGAGATATCAATTGTTTTCAAATAGAAATCATAATTCAAATCTGTATAAGGTCTTTGTTTCCTAACATTTGGAGACATGCCAATACAGTGAAGAATGAAATCCAATTTACTGCCTAACACTTCCATTGATTGGGTTATTAAGTTCTCAATATCTTCTACAGAAGAAGCATCAGCACCA
>JABSPR010000389.1 GCA_013214975.1 Flavobacteriales bacterium | reverse complement strand
TTACTATATACATCCTCACCTTTCAGAGAGACAAGAACAGCACCGTTAAAATTATTTTGCACATGTAATTGATGCAGCATGGAATCAATCAAGTTAACCTGAATGGCTAATCTATTTTCTCCTACATCCTCTGAAGAAGGTATTTTTTCAGATGAACAGGCAACAACGCCCAAAGTGAGAACAATGAGAATTGAGAATTTTATTTTTATCATAAATCAAGAAATATTCGATAGAGTATTATGTACGCTTCAAAACAGATAATGATTCACGAAAGCGTATGAATTTGAAGTTTCAAGCCCTATACAAATAGTAATCATGCCTCTTGAACATACCTAAATTTAAAATCATAAGCCATTGCTAATACAACTGTTAAATACTCAAAGACTAGTAACGGCACACTCTCCGAGTAATCAACCGTACTATAAGCGAAATACGAAACAAAGATTACGACAGACCATACAATGGGAAATATAAATCGTGTGAAGCAACTTATCAATACTAACATTACTAAATACCATGGGTGAACCGTTGTAGAAAAAAGAAGGTGGCAGGTCGAACATAGAAGCATTACCCAATACAAAGACAACATTTCAGTTATCCTTTTCCTAAAGCTCAACCATACTATCATTATCATTGAAACAAATGAAAGGCATGGCCCCACAATAGAAATCATGTTATAACCCACGATCCACTTATAGACTCCGCTTACTAAATAATAAAGACTCGCATTAAATTCGAATTTCTGAAAATACAAATCAATGCTAGATGACATATTCAATATCATCTCCATGCTTATGAAAGGTGCAAAAGATATTGCGACTACTCCCCCAACTATCGCTACGAAGATGCCCCCTTTCTTTACGCCAAGGTAATTGAGTAAAACAGGTATAAACATTAGAGGTAGTAACTTGGTAGAAACTGACAGTCCAAATGCAAAGGCCGCGACCGCTAACTTATTCCTTATCAAGAGATAGAAAGCCAACATCACAAAGAATAGCATAATCCCCTCAAAATGAAGGTTACCAGTAAGCTCTAGAATAACAAGTGGATTTAATGCATACCACAATATATTACTAATCGGCATCCCCAGGTAATCCAATATTTTAATACCTAACCAGACTATCCCTATATCAGCAGCAATTACAAATAGCCGCATTACTGTAATAACTCCTTCAATAGAATTAGGACATAGGTATGAGGCTACTCCAAATACTAATTGATGTACTGGAGGATACACCGAAAAATAGTTGGGAGAGTTAAGACTGTTAAACAATATTTGATCTAGTCCAGAACTACCAAAAATCTCAGAAGGCAAATATTGAAACGGATTCTCCCCGGCAACCAACAATCGTCCATCCCAAATAAATCGATAGAAATCGTCTGACAAATTAGGGATGAGCCAAATTAATGAAACACGAAACAACAAAGCTGAAATCAATAATAGCCTTATCTCTCCCCATTCGTAACAAGTTTTTACGAGATATATGTATGCGCCAAACAGCAAAGCATAGATCGAAATCAATAAATAAAATTCTTCTCGTGGAGTGAAGAAGGATATGTAGTTAAATGCCAATAAACTAATGGCCAATATCCCCAACCTTAAATAACGGTTCAAGCCTATTTCATTAACCATGATTGCTTCAAAGAATAAAAGAAGATTGCACCAAAACCGAAGGTGAGCATTAGATGAAAAGGTAATAAACCATAATCGTTCAATTTAAAAGCGACAGAAATACCATATGCAAAATAAATGGCCAATGCCCCCTCTATTAACGTTAATGCATTGGGTCTTCTAACAAAATACGTATTCGTTTTCCAATCTGTTCGTTCGTCATTTAGGTTATACTTAGGCGTGCGCACAAATGGTGTTTTCCTGCCAAGCCATGCCTCTACTACCGCTATGGAATTATGCAAAGACAATCCCATGGATATGGACAAATAGGCAGGAAATAAAAAAATAAATTTCTTAAACGCTACTCGCTTTGACTGAAACTGTCCACTAAATGCTGCCCAGTAAAATACAATAAGAATTAAGAAACTAACCAACAATACGGAGGCTGCATTAAAGAATATGGTAAATTCTTGATGATTCGATTTAAAGAACAAAAGAGGAATTGAAACAAAAGCAGAACAGAGTACACATATAAAAATGAAGCTATTCATTAAATGAAACAACGCATGCAATTTTGTTCTGAAACCCAAGTTAGACCTAAATACTCTAATTAGATGTTTCTTCGCATTTTCGGCAGCACCTTTTGTCCATCTATATTGCTGAGACTTTAAAGAAGCCATTGCTACTGGTAACTCACTTGGAGAATCGAAGTGCTCGAGGTAAACGAATCGCCATCCTTTTAACTGCGCATTATAACTTAAATCCAAATCTTCAGTAAGCGTATCGCACTTCCACCCTCCTGCATCTTCGATACATGATTTTCGCCACATGCCAGCTGTCCCATTAAAGTTAATAAAGTGTCCTCCTTTACTTCTTCCTGTTTGCTCAATTGTAAAATGCCCGTCTAAACCAAAAGCCTGCAATTTGGTTAACAAAGAATAATCCTGATTGATATATCCCCATTTCGTTTGCACCATTCCTACATCATCCGACGTAAATCGCTCCAACGTTTTCCGAATAAAATTTTCTTTAGGCGTAAAGTCTGCATCGAATATTGCGACAAACTTACCCTGCGAAATTTTCAACCCTTCACTTAAGGCACCAGCTTTATATCCCGATCTATCCGTTCGATGAATATGATCTATCCAAAAGCCTTCGTCTTTTAACTGTCTAACTTTTTCTGCAACGATCTCTCTTGTAATATCTGTTGAATCATCGAGTACTTGAATTTCCAACAACTCTTTTGGGTAATCAAAATTCGAGATACAATCCATTAAACGTTCTATAACATATTGCTCGTTATATATTGGAAGCTGTATAGTTACAATTGGCAAGTTGTCTTCATTCAATACAGAAATGCTATCTGTGCAATTCTTCTCTTTCGTGTAGTTATACACCAAGTTAGCCTGCATTAAACTGTAGATGAAAATAAACAACAATGCTAAAACATAAACTACAAAGCAAAATAACCCGAAACTCATCTCAGTTTAATTAGAGTTGATATTATCTTATAGCCTGCCATAACGGTACCATATATGGTTCCCGATATTTTCGACACTCCAACTCTTTTCCGATAGCTCACCGACACACCAGCATAATTCAATTTTTGCTTTATCGCTTTCACTTGCATCTCAACTGTCCAGCCGAAGGTTTTATCCACCATATTAAGCTCCAACAGCTTCTTGTATCTAATGGCGCGAAATGGACCCAAGTCGGCATGCCTAACGCCATATATTATTTGAATTAAAAACGTAGCCAACCAGTTTCCAAACAATTGTTGTGGCATCATCGCCCCTTCTTCCCTTTTTGATTTCACTCGATTTCCAATAACTATATCCTTGCCGTTTTCAATTTCCTCTAATAACAACCCCAGTTCATTGGGGTGATCTGAATAGTCAGCATCAATAAACGCAACTACTTTACACTCTTCCGATCGGTTTTTATTTAAGTAATGAATTCCTTTAAGGCAAGCTGCACCATAACCCTTTTGTTTCTCAAGAAGAACTGTAGCTCCATTCTCTTTAGCCACACTATGCGTACTATCCGTTGAGTTATTATCTACTACAATTACTTCTGCCACAAAGCTGGGCAAATCTGCAAGTACTAATCCGATAGAATTTTCTTCGTTAAAAGCTGGTATTATTACGTAAACACCTTCCATTATTCAAATGTCCGAATACGTTCTATTTCACCCTGAGAATCATAATGTTTCCATGTACCCCAAGGTAAACCATGAATCAACATGCCTTCTTTTACAAGCACGCCCATAGCATATTCTTTATAATACCCATGATTTTCGTCTTGTTCGATCCTTGATTCTTTACGAATTTGTCCGTCTTCACCAAACTCTTTCCACCATCCAGATCGAGTACCATTTACGTAGTTTCCAGCCGATGACATGTTTCCGTTTGAGTAATATGATATCCAATATTGATTCTTCTTTCCAGCTTTGTACCAACCCTCACTTTGTAGCTTCCCGCTCTCAAAATAAATTTTCCAGTAATGCCCTTGAACGCCTTTCGTTATTCTCCCTTCTGATTTCAAGTTGCCGTTTAAGAAATAGTTTCTGATATAATGTGAACTAGTATTATCATGAAACCATTTCTCCGTTTTTAAAGAACCATCTTCAAAAACAGCCCATGCGTAAGGTTCTTTAGCTTGCAGCACTTGTATTGATATGAGAAACAATAGCATGCACGTCAACTTCATATTACGTTTGCATTTAGCTTTACTTGAGTCTTTGAAATTACAAGCGGACCATTTGATATACGCCCTTCTTCATCGCCGTTTTCTAACTTAAGAACTCCCCTTGGACAAACATCAGCACAAATTCCACAACCTACACATGAAGCTCTCACAATGTTTACCCCCTTTTGAGCATAAGACCTAACATCGATTCCCATCTCGCAGTATGTAGAACAGTTCCCGCAAGAAATGCACTGTCCGCCATTGGTTGTAATTCTAAATCGGGACTTGAAACGTTGTACTATTCCCAAATAGGCCGCTAGCGGACAACCAAATCTGCACCATACCCTATTTCCGAAAATTGGATAGAACCCGGTACCAATAACACCGGCGAAAACAGAACCAATAAAGAATCCATATACATCTTGAACATCTTGTGTTTTAACACCAAATACTTCATATGCCCCAGAGAAATACGAATACAGTGTTGCTCCAGTCATGATTAAAGAGAAGGCCAAAACACCATGCACTATGTAGCGTTCAAACTTCCAAGCCACAACCGACTTATCGGATAGTTGTCGATATGGATCTCCCAAAGTTTCTGCCAATCCACCACAACCACAAACCCAAGAACAATACCAC
>JABSPR010000388.1 GCA_013214975.1 Flavobacteriales bacterium | reverse complement strand
TTCTTCTTGTTGTGAAAACCGTTGGTGACAATTCTCGCATTCAAATTTTCTAAAAAATCTCATACTCTATCCGTGTTCTGCTTTATTTTTATCCCAACAGCTGCGACATAACTGTCCCTTAACCTTCCATTTAGTTTTTGGATTGCCTCTGAAGCTTTTTCATCAATAGAAGCAAAATCTGAAATATCGAATTGAAGGTATTCAGCTCCTATTTGCTTCGCCACTTTGATAAGCTTGGTCTCATCTCTACCAGTTATTAGAACTATGGCACCATTTTCAATAAGTATTTTAGCCGTAGCTTTTCCTATTCCGGAGCTACCTCCTGTTACTAGAATTTTCTTATTTTTCAGTTCCATATTATTGAATAAACCAAGATGGTGCGCGAAGATAGTGATTATAATAATGTTGTTTAGCCACCATTTCTCAATACATCAACAACTAATCCACAATATTATCCGGCTCTGTCAGTTAATTTTATTATTCAATTAAGCTGTTGTATTTTTGGCTCTCTTTTTGCAAGTATAGTCTCACATCTTATTAAAGAAGTATTTATGAAAATCAATGTTAGGATAGTATTTCCAATAATTCTATTAATCAATCTATTAGGCTTAAACGCATCCGCAGAAAAGAATACTGGGTACGAACTAAAATTTGAGATTGATGGTCTTGCCTCCGACACCGTTTACCTAGTTAATTACCAAGGCAATAAAATAATGTACTTCGATACAACCGTAGTAGATACAAAAGGACAATTCGCTTTTAAAAACACAAAGAAATTAAAAGTTGGAATGTATGGACTCTTCTATAACGGAAGAATCCTTCTTCAATTTATTGGAAAGGAAACCAGTATGAAGATAGTAACCGACACTTTAAATTATATAGGCAATATTTCTGTAGAAGGATCCGAAGAGAACCAAACGTTATATGGTTTTTTTCAATTTGCTGGCAAGTCTAATAGAGACTCTCAATCCCTTAGAAAAAAGTTGAAATCTGCTAAAAAAGGTTCGGATAATGCAAAAGAGATTAAAGAAGAATTAGAAAAAATGCATGATGCATTTGATGAATATCGAAATAATATTATTGATAATAAAAAAAATCTATTTGTATCTACCTTACTTAAAGCTCGCATTGAACCTACTATTCCCAAAACACCTCTATTAGAAAACGGCAAGAAGGATTCCACATTTGCATATAGATATTTCAAACGCCATTACTTCGACAACATTGATTTGTCGGATAGAAGGTTATTCAGAACAGATATAATGCATGATAAAGTTTTCTATTATTTGGATAAACTAACTCCAATGCAACCCGACTCTATTATTAAAAGCGTTGATGTAATTCTAGAAGGCACCAAAGAAGATTCCATTACATTTCGCTATTTCGCTTCAAAACTCTTATATCGTTACGATACATCAAAGGTTGTTGGAATGTCTAACGTCCTATTTCATATAGGTAATAAGTATTACTTAAAGGACAAAGCATACTGGATGGACTCTACGCAAATGGCTAAGGTTGTTAAGCGAGTTGAAATGTTGCGCTACAATCAAATTGGAAATCAGGCGATTGATTTAAGATTGCAAGATATAGATGGTAATACTAGAACTATTTCTGAAATTAAATCTGAATTCACCATTTTGTTTTTCTTTGATGCGAGCTGCGGACATTGTAAGAAAACGGCTCCCAAGCTGCTTGATTT
>JABSPR010000387.1 GCA_013214975.1 Flavobacteriales bacterium | reverse complement strand
TACAACGTTGCTTTGCTGATTTTGAATCCTTCTGCGTTCATAGAAGTCAATAATTCATCAATATCAAAATGATTATTTTTCTTGTAAATTTCTTCTAGGATAGCAAATCTTTCGGGTGTTTTTCTATGGCCATTTCCCTCTAAATAAAGAGTAAAAATTTCCTTAACTATGTCCTCAGATGTAGACTTCTCGACCATCGGTTGATTAAAGGTTAAAGGTAATAAAATTGATCTTATTCAGTTTAAAATAAAGCAGAAAGATCTACTTGGCATCTAAACGGGAAACGATGTTCATTCCCTTAATTTTTTTCAATTTACCGATCATGCTTTCTAAGTGTTTCGTGTTGTCGACATACACCATGATTGATCCTTCAAATATTCCATCATGACTATCAAAATGCATTGATCGTATGTTTACGTTTAGTTCAGATGAGATAACTTGTGTTATACTGTTAACCATTCCGATTTCATCGATTCCTGTTAATTGAAGCCCTACCAGAAAAGCAATTAGCTCTTGATCGGTCCATTTTGCTCTAACTACTTGGTATGAATAGTTAGACATTAATTGGGTTGCATTTGGGCAATTAATTCGATGTATTTTGATTTCATCTTCTGTGATAAAGCCAAATACTTTATCTCCAGGAATTGGATTACAACAGGAAGATAGATTGTATTCGAATGTGTCAATACCATCACCTACAATGAGTTGACCTGATTTTCCCCTAGCTGTTTTTACGATTTCCTCAAGAGATTCCATTTTCTTAATGGATTCAGTAGTTAATTCAATCATTCCCTTATTAATATTAAAGGCATTAAAGTTCTCTAGATTGATTTTTCCCATTGAAATATTATAATAAAACTCAACATTTGAATTTGTCTTGTAGTAGTCCATTAACACATTGATGTTTTGATTATTAAGAGATATTTTATGCGTCCGGAAAAGTTTTTCAAGTTTCTTTTGTCCGGCTTTAACGAATCTTGTTTCCTTCTTTTTTAGAACACTTTTTATTTTTGATTTTGCTTTAGTAGTTACAACGTAATCAAGCCATTCGTTTTTCGGCGTTTGCTTAGTGGAGGTAACAATCTCTATTTGATCACCACTCCTTAATTTATGACTTAGGGGAACAAGCTGATGATTAATTTTAGCACCAAGGCAGTTAATTCCTAGTTGACTGTGAATCTCAAAGGCGAAGTCTAATGCTGTAGCTCCTTTTGGGAGCTTAAGTAGATGACCGGCAGGGGTGAAGACGAAGATTTCATCTGTCAATAGGTTCATCTTGAAATTATCTACAAAATCAACGGCATTTGTATCTGGACTTTCAAAAGCTTCCCTTATTCGAGCCATCCAGTCATCAAATTTAGATTTTCCTTCAGATTGTTTGTATTGCCAATGTGAAGCATATCCTTTTTCAGCAATGTGATCCATTCTTTCGGATCGAATCTGGACTTCTACCCATTTTCCTGTTGGACTCATTACTGTTGTATGCAACGACTCATAACCATTTGCTTTAGGCGTTGTAATCCAATCACGGAGCCGATCTGGATTAGGGTAGTAATGGTCAGTTACAATTGAATATATTTTCCAACAGTCGGCTTTTTCATTATTTTCTCTTGACTGAATGATAATTCGAATTGCGAAGATGTCATATACTTCATCAAAATTGATGTTCTTTTTTTTCATCTTATTCCAAATGGAATAGATTGATTTAAGTCTGATTTTAACTTGAAAGTCTAGGTGCTCATTTTTAATTGCCTTTTTTATTGGCAATGAAAATCGATTAATAAACCTAGTTCTAACGGTTTTTGTTTTTTCTAATTTGGATGAGATATCGTTATAAACATCCGGTTCGGTGTATTTAAGTCCAAGATCTTCTAGCTCTGTTTTAATAGCGTACATGCCAAACCTATGGGCTAAGGGAGAATATAGGAATAGAGTTTCTGACGCAATTTTTAGCTGCTTATCCTTTCTCATTGAATCGAGAGTTCTCATGTTGTGAAGGCGATCTGCAAGCTTTATTAAGATCACTCGTACATCATCAGATATTGTAAGTAGCATTCTTCTGAAATTCTCAGCTTGAAGAGAATCTGATTTGTCGAAGACGCTAGAGACTTTTGTTAATCCATCTATGATTTTTGCAACTTTAGGTCCGAACATGGCGTCGATATCTCCTAGAGTAACTTCAGTATCTTCGACTGTATCATGAAGTAAAGACGCTACAATTGAAATAGTTCCAAGTCCTATTTCGCTTGAGCAAATTTGAGCTACAGCAATGGGGTGATAGATATAAGGTTCGCCAGATTTTCTACGCATTCCGTTATGCGCATCTAAGGCAAGGTCGAAAGCCTTACGAATCATTACTTTGTCGCTTTTTTCAAGCTTGCCTTTGTAAGATTTTAAAAGCGTCCTATAGCTTTTTAGGATTTCTTTTTTCTCTTGTGCTAAATCAATCTTCAAATTGGTAAAATCTTTAATGCAGAATACTACTTTTAATTCTCCTTCGGTTTAAATACTATGTAGTAATAATAAAATTAGTTTATTTATTCTTAGACCCATTAATTAGTAACGAGTAAACAAGTGTCATGTTCAGGTTAGGTTCATTTATTTTAATCAGTATTGCCTTTATTGAGGGCTTTACAGTGATGGCTGTAGAGTTGGTAGCAGGAAAGATGATGACCTCTTTATTTGGCTCCAGTACAATTGTTTGGGTAATTGTTTTATCTGTAATATTGATGTGTTTGTCTATTGGTTACTTCGCAGGAGCCAGGTTATCTGAAAAGTTATTCGTGAAAAATTTGGCGTTAATACTGTTAATGTTGGGTGCCATATCTGTATTATGGATTTCTTATTATAAAATTGATCAGTTTTATTATGCTTCGTCTACTGCATTATTGTTTTCATGTTTGGTGGAAGTTCTGAAGATAGTATTGCCCTCTATGATTTTGTTAGGTGCAATATCTCCGTTGATTATTAAAGAGTTGCATAAAGAAGATATGAAGGCGGGTAAAGTTGCTGGAAGCATATATCTTGTATCTACTCTGGGTGGGGTAGTATCTACTTTTCTTTTTGGATTCTATTTTATACCAGAATTCGGTTTATTAACTCCAATGATATGGTTATCAGTGGGATTAATTGCTTTTTCATTTACTCTTTTGTTGATGCAGAAAAGTGCATTTACTGCTTTGGCTATTGTGCCCATTGTAATTTATTTCGATAGAAATGAGAACATTGACACCATTAATAATTCAATAGTAAAAGAACGCTTAAGTGGTGTCTTGGGTGAGATTATTGTGATTGAAGAAAATATTGATTCAACGAAGGTGTTAAAGGTGTACACAAATAAAACCAATCAAACGCAGATAAGCACAGTTGAGGGGAAGGAGCCACAATATGATCAATATGTAAATAAGATAGGGCAGGTAATTGCGTCTAAGGAAAAAGCAAAGGATATATTGTTGTTAGGACTTGGGGGAGGAGCCATTGTAAAAGTAATAGAAAATGATCTTAGAAGCATTACGGCAATAGAATTTGATCAGCGAATGATAAATATCTCACAAAGGTACTTTGGAGTGAGTGAGCATGTAAAGTTAATTAACGATGACGCCCGTCATCATTTGAATATTTTAGATGAAACATTCGATGTGATTGTTTTTGATGTGTTTAAAGGTGAAGTAAACCCATCTCACATTATAACGATAGAGAGCATGATGAAAATTCGAAATAATTTAAATGCAGATGGAATACTAATAGTAAATGGAAATGGATTTATTGAAGGTGAATTTGGAAGTGCTAATCGATCCATTATTGAAACGCTTAGAGGATCTGGATTTAGGGTGACATTTGCATCAAATGGGATAAAGGAGAATGGTGGGAACCTTATTATTGTTGCCCAGAGTACGTATGATTCTCCTGAGGACTATTTGGGTGTATTGAATTCACATGGATTTCAAGAATGTAATGTTCTGACAAGTCAGGATGCGATTATTACTGATGATAATCTACTGATGGAATATCTAAATCAAGAAGCTAATCTTACTTGGAGAAGAGGCTACCTTAATACCACAATAGAATATTTTGAAGATAATAGAATCCCCTTATTGAAATAATCAGGGCAAAAAAAAAGGAGCACAAGGCTCCTTTTTTAAATATTTACAGGTGATTAATAAGCGAACAAAGGTCTGATGCTCATTAACTCATTTACTTCACCTCTTACAGTAGCAATTACTGATTCATCATCCGGGTTCATAAGAACTCTATCCATGAAGTCAACAATTGCTGGGATATCACCTTCTTTTACTCCTCTTGAAGTAAGTGCTGGTGTACCAACTCTAATTCCTGAAGTTACAAAAGGAGATGCTGTATCGAAAGGCACCATGTTTTTGTTTACAGTAATATCAGCTTTTACTAATGTATTTTCAGCGATTTTACCATTCAGTCCTTTAGATCTTAAATCAATAAGTAAACAGTGGTTATCCGTTCCGCCAGATATAATTTTATATCCTTTCTCAACGAATTGCTCTCCCATGATTTTAGCATTAAGCATAGCTTGTTTGCTATAATCTCTAAACTCTGGCGTCAATGCCTCGCCAAATGCAACCGCTTTAGCAGCAATTACGTGCTCTAAAGGTCCACCTTGTGTTCCAGGGAATACAGCGCCATCTAAAATAGAAGACATCATTCTCAACTCACCTTTTTTGTTTTTCAATCCGAATGGATTTTCAAAATCTTTTGGCAACATAATAGCACCGCCTCTTGGCCCTCTTAATGTTTTGTGAGTTGTAGTAGTTAAGATGTGTACATATGGAGTAGGATCGTTTAAGTGACCAGAAGCAATTAAACCGGCTGGGTGAGCGATATCTGCCATTAAAACAGCACCAACTTTATCAGCGATTTCTCTAAATCTTGCATAATCCCAGTCTCTACAGTAAGCAGACGCACCACAGATAATTAATTTAGGCTGCTCTCTAATAGCAGTCTCTTCCATTTTATCGTAGTTAACAGTTCCTGTTTCTTCGTCTACACCATAAAATGTAGTGTTGTAGTGTTT
>JABSPR010000386.1 GCA_013214975.1 Flavobacteriales bacterium | reverse complement strand
TGGGAGTACAACGAAGAAACAAAGACATATACATTTCATTTACGTCAAGGCGTAATGTTCCACGATAATGCGTGCTTTCCTAATGGGAAAGGACGAGAAATGACTGCAAAGGATTTTAAATATTCTTTTGACAGACTTTGTACTGCGGATCCATTAAATCAAGGTTTTTCATTTACGTTTAATAATCGAGTTGTTGGAGCAACGGAATATTATCGATCTACACTAGATAAAGCTCCGTTGGAAGGAGGAGTATCAGGGGTAAGAGTTATAGACGATTATACGTTAGAGATTGAGCTTAAATATGAGTTTGGTGATTTCTTGAATATCCTTACAATGTCATATTGCTGGACTTGGCCAAAAGAAGCTTACGACATGTATGGCGGAGATGGAATGAGAGAGAATTGTGTAGGAACTGGAGCTTTCAAGATGAAATCTGTAAAGGATGGTGAATCTGTAATTTTAATTAGAAATGATAATTACTGGGATGTAGATGAATTTGGAAATCAATTACCATATTTAGATGCAATTCAAGTTTCATTTATACCAGAAAAAAGAACAGAATTACTTGAGTTTAAAAAAGGAAATTTGGATTTGGTGTTTGATTTACCGGTTGAGTATGTTAGTCAAATATTAGATCGTTTCTCAGATGCAAAGGATAATGAGGTAGGAGTTAATCTTCAGATAAACCCAGCACTTACTGTTGAATTTTATTCTTTTCAGCATATGCACCCAGTTACAGTCTTTAAGGATAAAAGAGTTAGACAAGCATTTAATTATGCCATTGACAGGGACAAATTAGTTAACTATGTCTTGCAAGGTGAAGGTATTCCTGCTAATGCTGGAATTGTTCCACCATCGTTCAAACAATATGACCATAAGTCATTAGAAGGTTATGAATTTGATCCAGAGAAAGCGATAAGCTTACTTGAAGCAGCTGGATATGGAAAGGGTGGTAAGAAGTTCCCGAATATCACATTAGATATTAATAGTGGTGGACAAGAACATATTAGAGTTTCTGAAGTAGTTCAAGGTATGCTTAAAGAAAATTTAGGTGTAAATGTTGCGCTAAATGTATTGCCAAGAGCACAACAAATTGAAAAGTATAATTCTGGTAGCTCATTGTTCTTTAGAGATCACTGGGAGGCGGATTACCCAAGTCCAGAGAATTTTTTAATTTTACTTTATGGTAATGGTGTTCCAGAAACATTAGATGAAGTATCTTATACAAATAGGTGTAGATACGTGAATCCAGAATTTGATTCACTTTATAACATGGCGTTACATGAGTTAGATGATAAAAAGAGATTTGAATATTATTTACGAGCAGATCAAATTGCAATAGAAGATGCAGCTATACTTCCTATATACTATGGCGAGAATTATAGACTACTTCAACAAAAGGTGACTAATTTTCCTGCCAACTCGATGGAAGAAAGAGACTTTAATAGAGTTTATTTCGATCCTAATATTGCGAGTAAATAATATCAACAATTTTCATCAGAGTATATATGCTGTACCAAAGCTTTTTTAGCGATTGGTAAAAAGGTTTCGATTGCTGGCATTGGCATGGCGCTTTTGGCTAAATAGATAGCGGGGTTCGGAAGTTTCAATTTGAATTTTATTAAT
>JABSPR010000385.1 GCA_013214975.1 Flavobacteriales bacterium | reverse complement strand
TGATAGCACCCTTCAAATTTGATTATTTTATTTCGCCTAGTATAACCTCTTGCTAGTCTAATTGCCGACATTACAGCTTCGGTTCCTGAGCTTACAAATCTTATTTTCTTAATGTATGAATTGTTGTTTAGGATCAGTTTGGCCAATTCATTCTCTTGAACGGTTGGTGTCCCAAAGCCCATTCCGCTTTTCATCGTTTCTAAAACAGCCTTTTTAACAGAACTGTTATTATGACCCAAAATTAATGGCCCCCATGAATTACAAAAATCAATAAACTCGTTACCATCGGCATCCCAAATCTTAGATCCGTTTCCTTTGGTCATAAAGAGTGGCGCTCCTTCAACTGCATTAAATGCTCTTACCGGTGAATTTACTCCACCTGGAAAGTAGATTAAAGACTCTTTATATAACTTATTTGATTCTGCTCTTTTCATTATTAATTATTTAAGAATGGATTTACATTTCGTTCTACCCCTATGGTTGTTGACGGGCCATGACCTGGATAAACGAGGGTGTCGTCATGCAGGGGCATTAATTGCTCTTTGATACTTTTTATTAATGTTTCGTAATTACCGCCTGGTAAATCGGTTCTTCCTATGCTATTTTGGAATAATACGTCTCCAACGATTGCAATGTTCTCTTCTTCATTATAAAATGTAAGATGCCCAGGTGAATGCCCAGGTGTAAAGAGAATGTTTAATGTTGAATTGCCGAATTTGATCACATCATTTTCGTTTAAATAGGAGGATGGTTTTGGTGATTCTGTTACATGAATTTGATATTTCGCACCAACCATGGTCACTGCTTCAAGCATAAATAGCTCATCCTTATGAATTTCCAAAGGTAGGCTGTAAGTGTCGGCAATAAATTTATTTCCTAGAACATGATCAATATGACAATGCGTATTAATTAATCTTACGGGCTTTAATTTTTTTTCTGAGATGTATCCATAGATCTGATTTTCTTCACTTTCATTATTGCAACCTGGATCGAAGATTATGCATTCATTGGATTCATCAAAAAGGATATATGTATTTTCCTGAAATTCGTTAAATACAAACGACTTTATTTCAATCATAGCGTATGTTCTTATGAATTCAAATGTAATATAATTGTTGAAATTTAGTTAAATTTAATATAGCGCTTAAAAAAGAGATTAGCTCTAGATTCTTATGTTCAGATTTAATGAATTGAACATTTCAAAAAGTAATTTATTAAGAGGAAATATGGCAAGTAGAATAGTCATGTTTATTTCTCTAATGGCTTTACTATGCCCCTTATTTACCTATTCTCAAGTCGATCCCACGCGTTCAGAATTTGGCAAGAATAGAATACAGTATGAGCAGCGTTATTGGTTCTATTACAATTTCGAAAAGTATGATGTCTATTTCTATCAAGGTGGAGAGAAGCTAGCTGAGCTCACTGCCAAGTACGCTGAGGCTGCAATAGAAGAGGCAGAGGCGCGTCTTAATTATGATTTTGATGAGAAAATAGAACTGCTGGTTTATAATAAATTGTCTGATTTTCAGCAAAGTAACATTGGGTTATCTGTAGATAATGAAGTTGGCTTGGCTGGAAAGGCCAGAATTCATGGGTCAAAAGGATCTTTATATTTTGAAGGAGATTATGAACTCTTCTTTAATCAAATACGATCTGTGATTACAGAAATGTTAGTGAATAAGATAATGTACGGAGGTACCATTAGAGAGAGAGTGAGAAGTGAAGTATTTATCACACTTCCCGAATGGTATTCTCAAGGCTTGGTATCATATCTGGTTTCACCCAACGACATAGAGTTGAATAATAAAATTAGAGATTCCTTTATTGAAGGCTCTTTTGATAGGTATAATGCCGTTTCTAGCTATGCTCAAGTTCAATTAGGTCATGCTCTTTGGGGATACATATCAAAGGTATACGGAGAAAGGGTTGTTTCTAATATACTGTACATGACTCACTTGAGTCGAAACATTGAAAGTGGTTTTCTTTTTGTTCTTGGAGTTAGTCTGAAAACATTGTATCAGGAGTTTTTAGTATATAATAATGCTATTTACTCTAAGATTGAGGTAGAAGGGGACAGCGAGTTTGGGCTCGGATTAATAGGAAACCCCAAGAAGGATTGTAACTATTATCAAGCTAGAATTAGTCCGGATGGTACTAAGTTAATTTATGCGAGTAATATTTTGGGCCAGTATAAAGTGTGGATTAAGAATTTGGATGACGATGGTAAAGCACAGAAAATATTAAAAGTAGATCATAAGCTGGATAGAATTGTAGATTATTCGTATCCCATTCTTGCTTGGCATCCTACAGGGTCTAGATTTAGTATGATAACAGAGCGAAAAGGAAAGATTTGGTTAACTCATTATAAGATAAAGGAAGGAGAATTTCGAAAACGTGAAGTGTTTAAGTTCGAAAAGGTATTAACCATGGATTACTCAGACGATGGAAGGCGTTTAGTCTTTTCTGCAGTAAAAAATGGACAAACAGACATCTTTGTGTATACGGTTTCATCCACGGCGATAAAGCAAATTACGAATGATATTTATGATGATTCTTCTCCGAAATTTATGGATGGAACTACCAAGATTATCTTTAGTTCTAATCGGCCAAGCGACACATTGAAAAATGATTTTATTCAGAAACACGATCCATTGTTAACTAATAACGATTTGTTTATTTATGATAATGTTACTAATAGTAATATTCTAAGACGTGTAACAGATACAGAAGATTGGGATGAAACTGCACCTGAGATATATGGGAAAGGACATCTTGCTTTTTTAAGTAATAAGAGAGGAGTTCAAGAGAAATATATTATGAAGTTGGATAGTGAGATAACTCACGTGGATACAACAGTTCATTATAAATATTTCTCTAAAATATATCGAATATCGGAGTATAATAGAAGTATAAAGGAACATCACTATTCCTCTGCAAATAAAAAATATGTACAGTTGTTATTTAGCAAAGGGAAGTACAGAATATTTTCTGGAGAGATCCAGTTAGCGGAGGAAGCTATAATAGAGGAGGTGTTTACAGAAAAGAAAGGGGTTTCAAGTGTTGCATCGGATACCAAGATTGAATATGATGTGGAAAGAATATTGGATGAGAAAAAAGATCAGATAAATATCGAAGATTATCAATTTGACTTTGAAGGCCTGATCGGCGAAGAAAGTGCCGAAATGTTTATCACCATTAATATGGACAGTGTTCTAGGTGATACGATAGAGCAAAAGTTTGAATTACCAGATAAGCACACATACAAACCAGCTTTTGTAAATGACTATTTTAATATAAGAGCTTTAAATAATAACATAGTTGCATTCTCATTTAGAGGAGGGGTGTCTCAGCCCTTGCAAAATGCTTTTTTACAAGTTGGAGTAAGCGACCTAATGGAAGATTATAGAATTACCGGAGGAATTAATTCGGAATTAAAGTTATTTGGTAAAAGCGATAACGAATCATTTTTGGTTTACCAAGATGTAAGTCAGCGATTGGATAGAATAATATCATTTTATAGGCAGAGCATTAAGCCACGCGATTTTCCGAATTCCACACCGAACTCTAGATTAAATAAGATTGAGTATTCTTGGAAATGGCCATTTAGTGAAGTGCTTAGTGTGCGTTTCGGAGCCACCGCTATTCATGTTAACGATATAATTAGACCAGAAGACTTGATAACCTTGGCGGTGCCAAATATTAAATCTTATTATGGTGGGGTTAACTCTGAGATCGTTTTCGACAACACAATCAAAAAGGGACTCAACTTATATTCTGGAACAAGAACGAAGATGGGAATCGAATTTTTAAATGAACTCAATGGCCTTCATCAAAGTATGTTTAAGGTCTCTCTTGATTATCGACATTACCAGAAAATACATAGGGAGTTTATCCTCGCTACTCGTGTACATGCAAAAACTTCAATCGGAAGTATAAAGGAAAATTACAGGTTGGGTGCTGTTGATAACTGGATTAGCCAAAATCAAATAGAAGATCAAATTTTTAATGGATTTGATAATACCCAAAACTATAAGTTCCAATCTTATGCAACCTCTATGAGAGGATTTCGGAGAGATATTAGAAATGGAAACTCCTACGTAATTATTTCTAATGAGTTGAGATTACCAATAAATAAATACTTGTCGGCTACCCCTATGAGGTCAGAATTTATTACGAATTTTCAAATAATTGGGTTTATGGATATCGGAACGGCATGGATTGGTCCATCGCCTTTTAATGAGGTAAATCAAACATATTCTAGAGCGATTAATCTGGGAGAGGTAAATGTGTACATAAAAGATTTTAGTGACCCAATTGTATATGGATATGGGTTTGGAGTAAGAAGTACTATATCAAATTATTTTGTACGTGCAGATTGGGGGAGAGGTATAGAAGATGGTGTGCGGAGAGATAGGGGGGTGTTTTATTTTTCTGTAGGTTTGGACTTTTAACGCATATTATGCCCATTGTAGATTTAATAAAACTCGTATTAATTGGTATCAGTGCTGGCCTTCTTAGTGGCTTGGTTGGTGTTGGAGGAGGTATTGTAGTGGTGCCTGCATTAATTTATTTTATGGGCATGGATCAGCATGCGGCGCAAGGTACGAGCTTGTCGATATTACTTCTTCCAGTTGGTGTTTTAGCTGTGATGAATTATTATAAAGAAGGTAATCTTAATATGGCATATGCTGGAGTAATTGCAGCGGCTTTTGTTTTTGGCGGATATTTTGGTTCAAGATTTTCACTTTCTCTAAGCGATGATGTTTTATCCAAACTGTTTGGAGGTTTTATGCTTCTAGTAGGAATTAAGATGATATTTTTTAAGTAGATATGAGCAATATTTTAGATAGAATTAAGGCTCTTGCAGGAGAATTGTCCAAAGAGATAATAGACATTAGAAGGCATATACATATGAATCCTGAATTGTCTTTTGAGGAGTTTAAAACGACAGAATTCATTTGTAATATAATGGATGGCATGACTGGTTTCGAAAAAATGGAAGGGCTAGAAACAGGAGCTGTATACACGTTCAAGGGTAATGATCCTGATTTTTATTGTCTAGCGCTTCGTGCTGACATAGATGCTTTGCCAATCTTGGAGATGAACAATGTTGAATACAAATCGAAAAATGAAGGCGTAATGCATGCATGTGGACATGATGTGCATGCGGCTTCTTTGATTGGTGCGGCAAAAATTATTAGCAATTTCCAATCTGAGTTTAACGGTACAATCAAATTTATTTTCCAGCCTGGAGAAGAAAAACTTCCAGGCGGGGCATCCTTATTAATTGAGAAGGGCGTTTTAGAAAACCCTAAAGTGGATAGAATTATTGGTCAACATGTCGCTCCATTATTAAATGTTGGTCAGATTGGCTATAGAAAAGGAATATATATGGCTTCGGCAGATGAGGTTTATATTACGGCTAAAGGGAAAGGTGGTCATGCTGCCATGCAAGATTTTATAATAGATCCTTTAAAGATTGCCGCTAGATTATTGTTGGAATTACCAGTCTTAGTTGGGGAGCGTAATCGTAACAATGCACCTACGGTTTTGGCTTTCGGAAAGATAATAGGTGAAGGAGCCACAAATGTAATTCCGGGAGAGGTTAAATTAGAAGGAACTCTCAGGACATTGAACGAAGAATGGAGATCGGAAATTCATGAACTAATAAAAGTTGAAGCTAGTCGGATAGCGGAATCGATGGGAGGAAGTGTTGATGTAAATATAATGATAGGCTATCCATACCTGAATAACGATAATGACTCTATGGGTAAGTTTAGCGAGGCAGCTATCGAATATATGGGAGTAGAACATGTAGAGGAAATTCCCATTACGATGACAGCAGAGGACTTTGCGTATTATTCACATAAAGTGCCAGCTTGTTTTTATCGATTAGGAATAAAAAACAAATCAAAGGGAATTACTTCTTCCGTTCATAACGACACGTTTAATATTGACGAATCTGCGTTAGAAATAGGAATGGGATTAATGGCGTGGGCAGCGCTTAAGGATCTTATTGCGTAGCGATTTTTTTGATCATAGAAGCCCGGAATCTTTCCGAAATAGCTTTCGGCAAATAAGAAATAATGATTGCATCATATCCATTGGCATGATCTTTTTCTTCTGCATTTAATACGATCAGTTTGTCGCCCATGAAATTGTGATCGTCTAAGTATTCTTTAGACTCTTCAAAATATTCATTTTTGGAACGAAGGATTAAACTTTTTGCAAAGCCAATTTTTTTACCGGTAAAGTCGAAGTCACCTTTCACATCAGATAATTCTTGGTTTAGCCTTTGTGCTTCATCTGTATTTACTTGCGGGAGGTCATCTAAACCCATTTTGGCCAAGTCTTGTGCAATTAGAATTTGACAAGAAAGTAATATAATAGCGAAGGATAATATGATTTTTGTTTTCATATGATATAGTATTAGTTGCCTAGTTCGGACATGAATTTTATACGGACCAATCGAATTTCTTCTTCTGTGAAATCGTCTTCTCCAAGCTCTTCAATCGCATCCTGAACCGAATCTGTTTCTGCTTCATTAAAGTACTCGTAAATTTCATCCACTTTGTCGTTATCGATTTCGTTATCTATGTAATAGTTAATGTCAACCTTCGTTCCAGAAGATACAATTGCCTCTATTTCATCGATAAGTTTATCTACCGAAAGTTGTTTGGAGAAAGCGATGTCTTCTAAAGGTAATTTTCGATCAATATTTTGAATGA
>JABSPR010000384.1 GCA_013214975.1 Flavobacteriales bacterium | reverse complement strand
TATAAATTATTGAATTTATGACCTAATCAGTACGACATACAAGTTGTTCTTAGAAGAAAATATCTCGCTTTTTGGAATCATGACAATTATTGCCATGACTCTAACTACGCCTCGGTTACTTCTCCTAATTCTCTTTCTGTAACGTTCTTTGCTTTTCGGATATCGGCAGCCACTACTTTATATTCTGGACACATTGACTCAGAACAGTGTTCGTTGCCAGTAACCAGGTTTACTAATACTTCAGGGAAGTGGAAAGTGGTATATAAAATTCCTGGTTTAACTTGATCAGTAATTTCTACATGTAAATCCACTTTTCCGTATGCAGAAGATAAACAAGCTAAATCTCCAGTAACAAGTCTTTTTGCTTTACCGTCTACTGGATTAACTAAAAGAATGTCTTCCGAAAGAATCATACTGTTGTTTGTTCTTCTTGTCATTGTTCCACAGTTGTAGTGTTCAAGTTCTCTACCAGTAGTTAATACAAATGGATATTCTTTTCCGTTTTTAACAAGTTCGTTAGATTCTTTCCAGTCTTGGAAATGGAAAGCACCCTTGCCACGTTTGAAGTCTACTGTATGAAGAATTTCTGTCCCTTCATTATCTCCTGTTACAGGCCATTGCTTACCATTGTCTGTTAAGCCATCCCAAGTTACACCAGCAAAGAATGGTACGATTTGAGAAATCTCTTTTAACATAGTTTCTGCATCGTAATCTGCTTGCTCATAACCCATTCTTTTCATGATGTCAACAATGATCTGACCATCTGGTTTAGTCCCTTCTAATGGCTCTACAACTGCATTTACTCTTTGGATTCTTCTTTCACCATTCGTAAATGTTCCGCTTTTTTCTAAGAAAGAAGAAGCAGGTAGCACTACGTCCGCGTATTCTGCAGTAGGTGTCATAAATAATTCTTGAACAACCAATAAATCTAATGCTTCCATTGATTTGATTACTTCAGTAGTATTAGGATCTGTTTGAACAACATCTTCACCCATAATCCAAAGGGCTTTCAAATCTTTAGATTGAGCAGCATCAAACATCTCTGGAATTTTTAATCCAATTTCGTTTGATAATTTCGCACCATAGAATTCTTCATATTGAGAATGGGACTTGTCATTGTCTACCATCATGTAACCCGCACCTTGGTGAGGTTGGCAACCCATATCAGCAGCTCCTTGTACATTATTTTGTCCCCTAAGTGGATTAACACCAACTCCTTCACGACCAATGTTACCAGTAATCATTGCTAAGTCAGCAATTAATTGAACTGTAAACGTTCCTTGCGAATGCTCGGTAACACCCAAACCGTGGAATTCCATAGCGTTCTTAGCAGTTGCATAACAAAGAGCAGCATCTCTAACTAGATCTTTATCAACTCCTGTTATCTCAGAAAGCTTGTCCATGTCTAATGCCATGATTTCTTTCTTGAAATCTTCAAAGCCTTCAGTACGATTAGCAACAAAAGCATCATCCGCTACATCTTCCTTAATGATGTAATGTAACATCATGTTTAACATGGCAACGTTTGTTCCTGGCTTTAACTGTAAATGGTAATCTGCGTATTTAGACAACTCAATTTTCCTAGGATCAATAATGATCAATTTTGCACCGCCCATTACGGTTTGCTTAATCTTAGCTCCAGTTACTGGATGACCAGATGTAGGATTTGCGCCAATGATAATGATGCAATTCGTTTTCTTTAAATCTTTGATTGAGTTCGTAGCAGCTCCCGTTCCGAAACTTCTTTGCATACCTAAAGCAGTAGGAGAGTGGCATACTCTAGCACAACAGTCAATATTGTTGGTTCCAACCACTGCTCTAATGAATTTTTGCATCAAGTAGTTTTCCTCGTTTGTACATCTTGAAGATGAAATGCCTGCAACAGCATCAGCGCCGTTTGTGTCGATAATGCTGTGTAATTTTTTAGCGATAAAGTCATATGCTTCATCCCAAGAAGCTTCTTGGAATACACCGTCTACTTTAATTAAAGGTGATGTTAATCTGTCTTGATGATCGTAGAACTTAAACGCATATCGTCCCTTAAGGCAAGTATGCCCTTCGTTAGATTCTGCTTCGTAAGGAGCAGTGATTGCCGCAACCGCGCCATCTTTTACTTTAACTGTTAAGTTACATCCAACACCACAATACGTACATACAGTTCTAATTTCTTCATCCGCAACAACTGCTTTAGATTCGAAAATATCTGTAATAGCTCCTGTAGGACAAGCTTGTGAACAAGCACCACATGAAACACAATCTGAATCAGCAAAAGTTGAACCTAAGCCCATTACGATTTTACTGTCAAACCCTCTTCCTTCAACACTTAATACATGCTGTCCTTGTACTTCATCACAAGCTCTAACACATCTGAAACAGTTAATACAAGTAGAAAGATCTGCACGCATATAAGCATGACTATCATCTTTGGCTATATCAAAGTGATTTCTTCCTGCTGGGTAACGAATCATTTCTGGCTCCATGCCAACTTGTTTCGCTACAACTTGTAATTCGTTTGTTCCGTTTTTGTTGTCGTTAAGTTTCTTAACAGGATAATCTGTAAGAACTAATTCAATAATATTTTTTCTTAAGCTTTTAATTCTATCCGAATGCGGGTAGATGTATGAGTTTTCTAAAACTGGAGTATGACAAGAAGCTTGCGCTCTTGCATTACCGTTTTCTTCTAATGCAACGTCAACACTACAAACTCTACAAGAACCGTAGGGCTTTAAATTTGGAGCATCACAAAGTGTGGGAATAGAGTCATCGCCATGAGCTCTATTAATGAAAGACAAGATAGATTCACCTGGTACGAATGTAAACGCTTGATTGTCTATATATGCAATCTTTGTATCTACATCCACGCCTTCTACCTCAATTGATTCAGAGGCTTTATTGGGTTTAAACATCATCGCTGTATTGTTTTATTGTCTTTAATTATTTGTGAAATAAGTTTTTAATTCTTCTCCAAAATATTGCATTGCGTTCTTAATGCCTAAAGGTAAACCACCTCCTAGAGCACACAACGAGCCTATTTCCATAGTTTCTAACAAGTCGTCCATTAGTTTCTGGTCGATTTTATAATCTTCTGTTCTTGCTTTCGCAATCATTTCTTGTCCTCTAACAGCACCAATACTACATGGGAAACACTTCCCACAAGATTCATCTGCAGTAAATTCAAATAAGTGCTCTAGGTATTCAATCATTGGGAAGTCTTCTGGAACAGAAACAACTCCTGCATGTCCCATTAGGAATCCAGCAGATGCAAATGATTCAAAATCTAAAGACAACTCTACTATTTTATCTGTTGGTATAATTCCGCCAAGTGGACCACCCACGTGAACTGCCTTAACAGGTTTTCTAAACCCACCTCCAAATTCGTAAACAACATCTTTGAAAGGAGTTCCCATTTCAATTTCGTAAATCCCTGGCTTGTTAAAGAAGCTATCAAGACTAACTAATTTAGTTCCTGAAGATTTTTCTGTTCCAAATTTCTTGTAAGCAGCACCGCCATTTTTTATTATATACGGTACACAAGCCAATGTTTCCACATTATTTACAACTGTTGGCTTATTGAACAAGCCTTTTTGTGCCGGATAGGGCGGTCTTACTCTAACAACTGCTCTTTGTCCTTCTATAGAAGAAAGTAAAGAAGTTTCTTCTCCACAGATATAAGCACCAGCACCTTCTACAATTTTAAATCTAAAATCGAATCCTGTTCCATCTATGTTCTCACCGTTTAATCCTCTGCGTTCTAATTCTTCGATAGCATTTTTAATTACCGCAACAGACTCTGGGTATTCTGCTCGGATATATAAAACTCCTCGATTTGCTCCAATAATAAAACCAGCGATCATCATTCCCATTAAAACGGAATGCGGTTGTTTCTCCATTAAGTATCTGTCCGAATATGCGCCTGGATCTCCTTCATCTGCATTACATACAATGAACTTTTGCTCATCAGTTTCTTTTTTAGCAGCTCCTAGTTTGAATCCCATTGGAAAACCAGCACCACCGCGTCCTCTAATGCCCGAGTCATCAATAGTTTGTAATGCTTGTTCAGGAGTATTAGAGATTACACTTCGGAATATTTTGTAATATTCATTGATTCCAGGAAACTCTGCAGTAAGGATTGGATTGCTTACGTTGCTGCCTATATTATATGTGTCTGCACCTAATTCTCTTTTGTCTTCATGAATAATGTCTGAAAGATCAGATGCATTGATTCCTGAATAGTTTGTTCCGTTGTAGTTGATCGCAGCATTTTCGTGGCATCTACCTAAACAACAGATCTTACCAATTTCTTCTTCTTCGAAGTTCTCTAATAATCCTTTTTTAAGTTCATCTTGTGTTCCAGCCGTTAAGCAAGCACTACCACTACACATGTAAACCTTTTTACCTTGGTTTTCTTTCTTTAAGAAATCATAGAAAGAAGTAGTTCCGTAAGCGTTTGCGTCGCCAACAAGGTATTGTTCGGCGAGCTCTTTTAGCCTTTCATCATCTGGAGTACCATGTTCTTTGGCTTCTTTAAGAAGATCTTGGAATAGATTGTTCTCTAATCCCTTTTTACCAGCCAGGTTGCTTAAATTATCAGACATATATTTTAATAGCTTATGTAAACGTATTGTTAATGGTCTAAGTTATGAAAAAAAGATTACTTGATTTACCAAGTTGTCGACCATCTTATAAGTGGGTTAATCTTGACTAATTCTAGGTTCTCCAGAGTATATATTGAACCTTTTGTCTCTTACAAAACCCAATACGGTCATATTGAATTTGTTAGCCAATCCGATAGCTAAACTTGAAGGTGCTCCAACTGCTGCTAAAATTGGAATACCCGCCATCACTGATTTTTGGATTAGTTCAAAACTAGCCCGTCCGCTGACCATTATTAGACAATTTGAAAGAGGCACTTTGCCTTCGAATAGTTGTGAGCCTATTAATTTGTCAACAGCATTGTGTCTTCCTACATCTTCTCGCATGGCAATCATATTGCCATCAATATCAACAAGTGCTGCAGCATGAATGCCACCGGTGTGTTCAAATACTGTTTGTGCTTTCCGTAGTGTGTTTGGAATGTCGTGAATTAGAC
>JABSPR010000383.1 GCA_013214975.1 Flavobacteriales bacterium | reverse complement strand
TTATTTTCACAAATAAAAAACAATTATGGAAAGAAATAAACGGGAACACCAACCTTTCCAAATATAGTTTGAGTGTAATTAAGGTAGATGTAGACTCTACATTAGCAGATACAATTGGAGCTCAAAAAATCACCTATTTATCTGATTCCTCTTCTTATATAGAGAAAATCATTAATTGGAGCAATTCGAAGAGCGTATCAATTAACATTAACCCATTACGATCTACACCAAATGCAGGGAAATGGATCATTAATAATCTTAATTTCACCTATTCAATTTCAGATTATATGGATTCATGTGAACTTCAACAAACCATTAGTTGGGCTTATCTAAATGAAAGTTCTATTCAACAAGAAAGAATTGAAATAGACCGAAAAAAATTTATATCTATCGTTAACATTCAATTTAATGAGTTAGAAAAACTCTATAAGAAAAAGAAGAAAAGGGAAGTTAGTAGCCTGAATCCAGTAATTAAGAAAACTGTTCAAATTGACAGTACTACTAAGAGGACTTTGCCCGAAGTTAGATTACCTGCAACAACAGAATCGCGTTAGTGTGAATGATTAGAAAGTAATAAGGAGAATTAATAAGAGGTGCGCCTCATGTTTAATTCTCCATTAATATCAAATTTCTATCCTACCAGGAATGCTCCTATCATAATTACAGCTACGAACGCTGCACTGATAATAAAGCTATGTAAATCTTTCATAATATGATGTTTAAGTTTATATCATATATACACCTAAACAACCATCTTACCCTAGGATTGTAATAAATTAAATTCCATAAGGAGCTTAAATCAACTCACAACCCCTTTATCAGAGAGGATTTACTATTTTTTAACAGCTAAGACTTCTTCTGCCGTTCTTAAGCCTGTTTCCATCGCTCCAAATACTGTAGAGCTGTGTGCGTTATTTGTAGCAGTACCCCCAAAAAATAATTTATCATCAATCGACTTAGCTAATATCTGTCTCACGCTTGGTCCATCAACAGGATACATATCTTTTTGAGGATAAGTATACACACCTCCGATGTACGGGTTCATTTTATAGTTCATATGAAAAGACTCAATGAAATTATCTGATGCAGTTGTTCCTCCAAATATTACATCTAACTCTTTTAATACCACTTTATCCATATCTACTTCTGGACCCATCAAATACTCCGCTCTCTCTCCCATAATATAGCAGGTAAGAACATTAGGATCCCCAACACCTTCCCCTCTCCATTTTGCAGGAACCCAACATCTACTAGAGTATCCCATAGTAAGAATTTCGATAATCTCTTCTTTATCCCAAATCGGTTCCTTAAACTTGAGGTACAATCTCCAGCCAGCATCCATAGTCATTTTGCCATACGCCATTGCCTTTTCTGCAGGAAGAGCAGGAATAAACTCAATAATACCACTTTTTAATACCTCCACAGAAACAGTAGATATAACATAATCAGCAGTGTACGAAACACCGTTTTCGTCTAATACAGTTACTCTATCCCCACTATAATCAATCGTCTCCACTGCAGAATTGTATAGAATAATTTCCTTTTCATGAATTTCATGAAAGTAAAGTGTATCTAAAAAATCTTTATAAGATAGGTCAGCAAGATAAACGTGTCCACCACCATCACCCCAGTCACCATGACCTTTGTTCGTGTAAATTCTATTTAAAGAAGATGCGCTAATACTTGTTCCGAAGATATCCTCCATCATTAACCATTTAACGCTACCTGAATCTACACCAGCTAGTTTCAACACAGCTGTATACGTAGTATCTGGCCCATCGTAATCGCCAATTATAGCGTAGAATTCATCTGCGACTTCTCTGTAGGTATTATCATCTTCAGCGTTAGTTAACTTGCCATCAATCATGTATGCTATATTCTTCAAGCCTAAATGTTTGTGATCATCGTAGTTATTCTGTCCTCTAAATGGCCACTCTCTCCAATCATCTCTAGAATCCTCGAACATAGCAATATCGGTCTCAGTACCTAGTTCGAATGGGTGAAGTTTAGTTGAATCCCACGCATAAAGGTCTCTATATAAATCAACTTTAAACTGACCGCTATCCGGCAAAATACCCCAAACTTCGCCGTCGACAAAAACACTATCGCCTTTAATTTTCATGGTAGACCAATCAGCTCCATCTTCTTCCACTTCTGCTTTAATTGCATCTAATGCTTGTTTTCTTAAAGAAACTGGAAAATCAGGTGAGCTATATATTTCTTCTGGTCCAATAGAAACGAAACCTTGTCCAAAAGTTTGATTATTCTGAGCTCTTCCACCATGGGTAGATGACGCTTCTAATACTTTCACTTTAACACCAGCTCTATTCAATGTATATGCTGCGTACATGCCTGCGGCACCTGCACCGACAACAATAACTTCAAAGTTATTAACTGCAACTTCTGCTTTTTCACTTTCACTACAACCAGACAAAGTCATTGCAGCAATTAATACTAATCCTGTTATTTTATTATACATCAAATTCGTGTTAAAAATTGGAAGGTAAATATAAAAAAAACAAGAGATGGAATCCTGCAATTCGAGTATATGACACGCTACTTACCAACATTATCACCCAAAACAATAGCCCCTCGAATGGAGGGGCTATTAATTTTTTTTTAGAATTTGAATTGCTTTTGCAATTCAATTACAACATTCAAATACTACTTTTTTCGAACTTCTAGAATCTCTTCACTTGCCCACAAGCCAGTTTCCATGGCTCCAAATACAGTTGAATAGTGCTCATGATTCGTACCCTCACCAGCAAAGAAGACTTTATTTTCTACCGACTGACCTAGGATTTCTCTCATACTAGGACCGTCAGCAGGATATATCCCTTTTGTAGTGTACGTATAAACTCCACCTATATATGGATTCTTCTTATAGTTCATGTGGTAAGACTTCTCGAATAAATCCGTAGCTGTTTTACCACCATATACTAAGTCTAACTCCCCTAATACAACTTCATCCATATAGTTAAAGTTGCTTGAAAGATACTCAGCACGTTTCCCCATAATATAACAGATCATTACGTTAGGATCATTAACTCCTTCTGCTCTATACTTAGAAGGAACCCAGCAACGACAAGCATATCCAGGATTAATAATATCTACATCATGTACGCTGTCTTTATTCCAAAACGGCTCTTTAAACTTCAAGTACATTCTCCAACCTTCATCCATTGCCATACTAGAATAAGCATCAACTTTTTTCTTAGGCAAATCAGGTGTGAAATGAATCAGGTTACTTTTTAACACTTCAACCGAAACAGAAACCACTACATGATTTGCAGTAAAAGATTCACCTTCAGCATTAGATACTGTCACAATATCTCCAGTGTAATTAATTTCAGTAACAGGGAAATCATACTGAATCATATTTTTCTTGTGAAGTTGATTGAAGTAGAGAGTATCCAATAACTTTTTATAAGGAATATCAACATAGTAAGATTGGTCACCACCGTCTCTCCAACCATCAGATCCTTGCTGGCTCCACATTCTATCTAAAGTAGTAGCATAAAGGCTAATCGCATAATACGACTCGAGTATTTGCCAAGTCAACGTTTCCTTATCATATCCAGCCATGTCCAAGATTGCTGAGTATGTAGTGTCTTTACCTTCATATCCAAAAATAACATCATCCAAAACAGTCATTGCTAAATGGTATGAAGGGTCATCTTTAGCGTTAACCGTTTTACCATCTTTCATATAAATGATATGCTGAGGATCAACTTTATCAATCATCATTTTATGCAATAATGTTGAATCTAAGTTATGAACGTCTCTATATATATCTACTCTAAACTGCCCACTATCAGGAAGGACATCGTAATACTCTCCATCAAAGAAAATACTATCTCCTCGTATTTCTCTAGTACTTACATCGTACTCTTCTTCAGCAGCCCAAGCAGTAGCTTGCTTTAAGTACTTTTCTCTAAGCGGCGTTGGGAAATCTGGCGAAGAATAAACTTCTTCAGGTCCAATTTCAATATAACCATCTGAAAAACTCTCGTTGTATTGTGCTCTTCCTCCGTGTGTAGAAGATGCTTCAAGAACTTTAACATTCAAACCAGCATTATCTAACGTATAAGCTGCGTACATACCAGAAGCCCCAGCTCCTACAACTATTACGTCAAAGTCAACACTACTCTTAGTAGATTCTTCTGATCCACCACCACAAGCTGCGAACAAAGTCGATACAGCTAGTGCTCCGGTTACAAGTTTATTCCTCATTCTAATAATATTATTGATTATAGATCCTAATGCCTAATACCTTATTTCGATTGTGCTCCGATGATTTTCTTAGCAACTCTTTCGCCCGATTCCATTGCACCAAATACAGTTCCGTAATGGTCATCAATAGTACCCTCGCCTGCGAAGAATACTCTATCCTCAATTGGCTCACCTAGCTTACCTCTCCATCCTTTCTCTGGACCAGAAACATGCATTCCTTTATTTGGATATGTATAAACACCACCAATGTATGGGTTCATACTCCAATCATACATTTGATATTCTCCTGTAAAGTGTTTTGTTGCTTTTTTATCACCAAATATACCATCAAGCTCACCCAAGACAACCTCCATCATATCCACATCTGGTTGCTTAAAGTATTCCGCATTTTCTCCCATGATGTAACACATAAGCACATTATCATCTGTAGCGCCTTCTTTCCTAAACTTAGAGTTTGGCCAACATCTAGAAGTATATCCTAATCCTACGATTTCCATCGCATCAATCTCTTCCCATAACGGTTCGTCAAACAAAAGGTGCAATCTCCAGCCTGGATCCAATTGTATTGCGTTTATAGCTTCTAACTTTCTAGCAGGCAAAGCTGGAACAAACTCAACGATTCCACTTTTCAATACCATCGGAGAACCTGTAAATACCAATTTATTACATGTCGTTACATTTCCATTCTCATCTGTAACAGAAATAATATCACCTGTGTAATCAATTTTTTCAACAGCATTGTTGTATTCAATTTTCCCCAAAGGATGAATCTTATTGAAGTACAATGTATCTAACACCTTCTTATATGGCATACTCAAGTACATTACATAAGCACCTCCTTCTGTCCAATCTTCTCCAGAAGCATGCATCGCGTGAATAGACAATCTGTTTAAAGAAGTAGCTTCTGTACCAACTGCATATATATCATTGATAATTGTCCAGTGTCTATCGCCTTCTTCTATTCCAAACATAATATTCAGAACAGCCGTTAAGCTTGTGTCAGGGCCGTCATACTCATCAGTACCTGCTAAAAATTTAAATGCTTCTTTATAAGAAGGATCTTCAGAAGCTCTTACCATCTTACCATCTCTCATATAGACAATCTTATCAAAGCCAAAGAATTCTTTTTCGTTTCCTGTTAAATATTGCTCATAAGGATACTCACTAAAATAATCTCTATCATCTACCCTGAATTGATTATTATACTCAACACCAATATCAAAAGGTCTTAGTAAAGTGGAATCAAATTCCCAGATATCTTTGAACAAGTCAACTGTAAATACTGGTTCTATACCAGGCAACACATCCCAAAACTCATCTTCAAAGAATATGCTATCTCCTTTAATTTCCATTTTAGAAACGTCGTAATCTTCTTCAGCTGCTTCTTCTTTGGCTTCAATTAAGTATAGATCTCTTCTATGTACAGGGTAATCTTCTGAAGAATAAATTTCCTCTGGTCCGAATTCGACATAACCATCTCCTAATTTACCATACTGCGCTCTCCCACCATGTGTAGATCCTGCTTCAAATATTTTCCAGTCAACCCCTGCCTGTTCTAATGTATATGCTGTATACATCCCAGATGCACCTGCACCTACAATCAACACATCAACATCCACTTTACTTGAATCAGCAGCTTCTTTTTTAGCGCCACCACATGCAACGATCGTAGCAGCTATAATAGGTATTAGTATTCTTTTCATTCTCTTTTTATTTTGGTGCAGTAAAAATAAATTTATTATCCAATTTAACCCCTGAAAATGA
>JABSPR010000382.1 GCA_013214975.1 Flavobacteriales bacterium | reverse complement strand
GTAAGAGCTTCCACTACCGCTCGGAGCAGCACCAAACACAATCATTTCTAGTTCGGGCTTAAGTGCTCTTCCGATCATGTCGGTTACATCATAATGCTCGCACTTGTAAAATCGAGCACCGCTTCTTTTGTAGTACAGCTTCTGAAAATTAGCCATGTGTGGCGCCTTAGTACTTGCAGGAATATAAGTGGCCGCATATCCAAAATTACTGGACTCTTCAATAATCTTATGTTTCACTCCGGTTATCCTAGGGCTAACCATCATTTCAGTTGACTCCTCTAAGAACTCCATGAATCCATTTAAGTCTTTAATTGGATTTTTTCGGTCTGCAGAACCCTTAGCCTTAGCGTCCATTTTAACGAAAATTCCCCAAACAATAATCCCACCTTGTGAGTTGGCGAAGCCTGATAATGCTTTCGAAAGAGCTTCTAAATCAAAGTTTTTGGTTTCTGTAATGGCTGTTGGATAATTTACTGTCTGAAACTCCATGGTAAGATTTTCCTCTTTACGCTCAGCAATATATCTATCAATCTCACTTGTCGTAATGTTTTCGAAAATCTCTTCTAAAGTCATAATCTATTATTCTTTTATCGCGAGGTTTAACTCATCCAACTGTTCTGTATCAAGTGCAGATGGTGCATCAATCATTACATCTCTCCCGGAGTTATTCTTAGGGAATGCAATATAATCTCGTATCGAATCCGAACCTCCAAACAAAGCACATAATCTATCAAATCCAAAAGCGATTCCTCCATGAGGTGGAGCTCCGTATTCAAAAGCATCCATCAAAAATCCAAACTGTTCTTTAGCATCTTCTGGCGAAAATCCCAAAAGATCAAGCATCAATTCTTGTTGTGCTCTATTATTTATCCGGATAGACCCTCCTCCTACTTCAACACCATTGATCACCATGTCGTATGCATTAGCTCTCGCCTTCTTTGGATCACTTGAAAGTAATTCTTTATCCTCGGCTAGAGGTGCAGTAAAAGGATGATGCATCGCATGATATTTATCCTCTTCCTCATCGTATTCGAATATTGGAAAGTCAACCACCCATAGACATGAAAATTTATCTTTTGGTCTTAGTTCCAATTTTGCGCCCATCTCCAAACGAAGTTCGCTCATTGCTTTCCGAGTACCAGTTTCTTTGCCTGCTAGTACCAAAATCAAGTCTCCTGGTTTGGCATCAAATAGGGCAACCCATTTTTTTAATTCATCTTCTGAATAGAATTTATCTACGGATGATTTTAACGTTCCATCTTCATTTACTTTCAAGTAAATCATTCCGGTTGCTCCGATCTGAGGACGTTTTACCCAATCAATTAATTGATCCGTTTGCTTACGTGTGTATCCTGCACAACCTGTTGCGTTAATCCCGACAACCAATTCTGCATCATCAAACACTTTGAACCCGACTCCTTTAACAACGTCATTCATGGTATGTAATTCCATTCCAAAACGAGTATCCGGTTTGTCATTTCCATAACGTTCCATCGCATCAGCAAAGGGCATCAAAGGAAATTTATCTAGGTCAATATTTTTTTCTTTTTT
>JABSPR010000381.1 GCA_013214975.1 Flavobacteriales bacterium | reverse complement strand
ACTACTAAAAGCATTAATTCTATATTGGTTAATTCTTCTGGCTTTGGGGGGAATGCGGTAAGTGTGGTAGTCAGAAAGGTAATTTCAGTTTAGAATTTTTGCGAGGAGTTATGATGAAGGCTGGATATTTCATTAATTTTTAACCCATCAAAACGCTTAATTCAACCAATCGAAGTACTTGTTTTCCGAGTGATCCAATTGTTCTTTTCGGCTCTTCATCCAGGAATAGATTTCTTCTCCAGAGGTTACCCAAATTTCGTTGTCTTTAGAAAGCTCTTCTAGTATTTTAATATAGAGTTTCCCCCAATTGTTAAAGGCCTTATTTTTAGGGATGGCGGTTCTTACATGCCAATCGATTGCCCCAACACCTTCACAATTTTTAATGGTAGAAATAGCTTTCATGATATCTTTAAAGCCAGATTCTACATCCAAGTTTTTATAGAAAATATTTCCATCCATACAGAATGGAGGAATTTGTATCATATTTAATGTTTTTTTGTCTGCCGAGTAAATTAGGGGATAAGGCAACGCACTGTTATTTCGATAGCCAATATCGAAATTAAAACCTATCGAAGTGTCGTATAAAAAACCAGCGTTATTATGGGCTTCTAGAGTTTTTCTATAGTCCTTTCCTAGATTCCAATAATGATGTCTTAGGCCAATTGGTTTTACCCCTGAAGCTTTTTCTAAAGTATTTTTTTCTGTTTGAAAACGGGAGTCATCCAAATGGGCATTGAAACTGGCATGAAGGCCTATTTCGAATCCTGATTTTTTTATTTTTTCGAATACAGGTTTAAACGCCTTGTCATGTATTTTGTAGTCAACATCAAACTCGTGCGCATATTCGTCGCGATTATTTACTACGGCAAAATAAAAGCTCGATTTGAACCCATAGGATTTCTCTAGATTTATTATCTCGTCGAACAACCAAAAGTCGTTGATGTTCTTATCGAGAGTGTATTTTACGATAAGTCGAAGTAGATGATAATAGTGTCTAGGTATTTCTTTTATGCTTTTAGGGAAGAGCCTATAATTAAATAAAGGGGCATGTTTAATGGGCTCATCTACATCGTGCGACAAGATGATAGAACACTTTTTATCTTGAGGCCAAAGAGGCATTTTGTTAAGGTCGAAAGTATTGTCTAAACACTTTTTTAGATGTTTGATAAGAAAGTTGACAATAGGTTTATCTGCTAGTTTATTTTTAGCTTGAAATGTAGATTCAAATTCTTGTCGATCCAGATAATCATACGTTGCCGATGGGTCTTCCGTATTAATTTTATCCGAGAGTAGGTTGTTCAAGAGATCAATTATGTCGAACTCTATGTGGTTGGATGGCGTTGTTGAAGTGTTTATTAGGTTTCGAACTTCATCGATTTCAGCACTTTTCTTTGAAATGTAAATTCCATTAAAATCTTTCGGTTTTGTGTTCCCGTAATAGATTCCATTTTCTGATGCAGCAAGAGTGGATACTTCAACAGGTTTACTTCGAACGCCGATAATGAAAAGCGCGTATGTAAGAATAACATTGCTCTCATAATTGTTGTCTTCTACACAAAAAGAAACGGTACTGAACATTATTACCAATTTTCAAGTTTCTTAATGGTAGCTAAATGAGCTTTCCTATCCATTTTGTACAGCTGCTTTCCTGCTTCTTCTTTGTTTTCGATAAGTGTAGTTTCTCGTTTCTCAATGTAGCTTTTTACTACTTCTGCCATCAACTGGCCCGAAACATAATTCCCTTTATCTCTTAAAATGGATATGGTATCGCCTTTAGAAATAGGAATTTCTTTTTGTTTACAGATCGGTCCAGTATCAATTCCTTTATCAATAAAATGAATTGTAACACCTATGGGATCATTATTGTAAATAGACCAAAGCATAACATTAACACCTCTGTACTTAGGTAGGATACCTGGGTGGGCGTTTAGAATGCCTATAGTGGGAATATCAATAATATTTGAACTTATAATTCGAGAACCTGCGAGAATAATCAAATCTGGATTTAGAGTTTTAAGTACTTCTTCCGATTTACTTGAATTAAAGTTTTCTACGATATGTACGTCATCTGAAAAGGCATAATAATTTTTACTGAATTCAGTGATCATCACTGTATCATAGCCTCTCACTTTTCGAATTATGTTAGTAATGAAAATCGGGGTATTCCTTCTGACGAAAGCTTTTAAGAAATCAATATTGTTGGCAGGTGGTTGTTCTTCTATTACAATTCCTTTAATGTGAATATTATTTTTTGAAAATTGGTTAAGAATGTCAAAAACAATTTTATTCTTACTTGTTAATATTACAATATTCATATTTTTCTTCTAAGAGGAAACGAGTAAAAATTCAATTGCTATTTTCTCCGAATTCCTTATTTCAAAGCTAATTAATATTTACAATTTGAATAAGGCTTAAATAGAAGTAGTTTAGTGAAAACTTTAAAAATCAACTAGATGGCACACGATATCGCACTTATATTTCACATGTTAGGATTAGCAATGGGAATTGGAACTGGATTTGGTTTCATGTTCTTAGGTATGGCTAAGGCCAAAATGGAAGAGAAAGAGGGAATAGAATTTCAAATAAAGTCTCTTGCACTTGGTGGCATGGGAAGAGTTGGCTTGGTATTGCTTATCCTTTCGGGTGGTTATTTAATGTCGCCTTATTGGAAAGTTATTGGCGAAGAGCCATTACTTATGGCTAAAATGGCTCTTGTGTTGGCAATGATTGGTCTAATTGGATTTATTGAAGCAGCTTCTAAAAAAGCAAAGCAACCAGGTGGAGAGGTACATCTTCCAAAAGTGGAAATGATTGGAAAAATTATTCTTCCAGTTGGTGTTGCTATAGTTGTTTGTGCTGTTTTATTCTTTCACTAGAATAGAACTTACCCGATCAGTACTTTCTTCGTAGTCACATCTCCATTAACGGTAACGCGAACAAAGTATACACCTTTTGTATCTATTGATATTTCGTTATTACCTGCATTTAGGTTTGAGCTGTGGACTTTATTACCGAGTGTATTAAATACATCTACTTGTCCATTAGTCGACCGAATGGATATAGCATTTCCAGAAGTTGTAATAGCAGGTTTAGAAGAATTGATATCTTCAATAGATGTAGGAGGATCAATAATCTCATAGCAATTGTAAGAATTACAATAGTTCCAATCCCATACGGTAACGCAGTATGTTGGAGAAGCTACTAAGTCAGTTACGGTTGCGCTAGTTTGTCCATCCTCCCAGTCATATGTGTAAGCTCCAGTTCCGCCAGACACTGTAGGAGTTATTTGAGCATCATCACATCCAGTACAAGTAGCACTAACTACATCGTTGGTAGTGAATACCAGTGGCGTAGGCTCATCGACGGTATAAGTAACTATATCGTAACAGCCGGCATCGTCCGTTACAGTTAATAGGTAATTTCCCCAACATAGGTTGTTGTTTATTGGGCCTGTAACTCCATTGCTCCAGTCGTATGTATATAATACAGGGCCGGTTACAGGTATTCATAATACGCATCGCAATACCCATAACAACTAATTGGGTTGTAGATAGGGGATATAATAATTGGTGAAGCGTCAAGCAGGGTAGTACTTAAAGATGTCCAACATCCATTGCCGTCTGTTACGGTAACATCGATTGGACCACTACATAAACTCGTTGCAATAGAACTTGTTTGACCATTACTCCACAAATAAGTATAATTCCCAGTACCACCCGAACCAATAACCGAAACAGCTCCATCGCAGAAACCGTTACAACTAATATTGCTAGATATTCCAGTTTGAATACTTACAGCCATTGGATCGTATAGAGATATAGATGCTGAGCCACTAGAACCATTTGCATCTGTTACGGTAGCATCATAATATATTGGAGCAAAACCACCACCACATAATCCTGATATGGTATTAATGCTTGATGTAAATGTGCCATCTAAGAATGTTGCATTCGAGCCCCACACAAGAGCATATTGAGAAACCCCGTTAAGGATAGTTAATGATGCTGTTCCATCACAGCTACCTTGACATAAAGGAGCAGTTGCTTAGATAGCGTAACATCAATTACGGTTGGTCCTGCAAAAGTGAACTTCGAAAAAGAGAGAAGTACTGAAAAGAAGGCTTAGAATAAGTATGTAATTTTTCATGGTGTCTAGTTTATGATTTAGATAAACTAAAGTCGTAGAAATTGTGAAAAGGTTGCCTGTTTAAAAGAATAAATGTTTAAAATCAATTGGTTAGGTGTTTTTTCAATTATACTTTAGTTTAATAAAATCATTGTCAGTTCGAGTGATCCCGACGATTTCAAGTCGGGATTGTATCGAGAACAAATGATTTTTTAGTATAAAGTGCTTCTCGATATAAATTCCGCAAACACGGAATTCACTCGAAGTGACACTTTTTAACTAAAGCATTCTTAAATTGAACTTATATCAAGAAGAATTATGAAGAAATACTTGATTTCTATAACGTTGATGTGTTATTCAGTTATTGGGTTATCTCAGTCCGAACAAGACACAGAATATTTTTCTAATTTCTTTATGGAAGGTTTGATT
>JABSPR010000380.1 GCA_013214975.1 Flavobacteriales bacterium | reverse complement strand
TATTAAGGTTGTGTCAGAGTATACATTAAAAGAGAATACGCCATTGCTTTTCTCATTTTTGTTTGGGTGAAATATAAAGGTGATGTTATTATTGTTCAAGATGTTTGAACATAATTCAAAATTGAAGTTATTGTTGTCGCTGAAATTGTATTGAATATTATTAAGATCTGTTTCCTTACTCTTTAATTTAGGTTTGGGTCTGTATTGAATTTCTTTTCCATTCTCGAGTATTAGTTTTACATTAATCTTCATAATACTTCCAGATTCAAATTCTTCAACATTCTTGTCTTGCAGAGTATAAAACAGCTTCTCTTTTCTTAATAGCGTCTCTTTTGATCCAAGTGAAAGATGTAGTGCCTTCTTGCCATTTTCGGTTTGAGTTAAAAAGCTCTTAAGGGATATTGATTGTGGAATGAAATCTTGATAATAACATTCGATACGAGTTTTTTCGTAAGAACTGGTATCTGTTTTTATGAAAAATTCGCCGGCAAAATTGGTGTGCGAACCAGAAATAATAGAATCTGTCTCTATTGACCGAATCAATATATTACTAAAACCTAACCGTTTCCCGCCAACTGAATTTTCCCAAAGAATACCTTTTAAAATAATTTCAGAACTCTTGGTAATTAAAGTGTCGTATTCGATTAGGTTCTTAATACTTAAAGAATAACTATTTCCAGACACTCTAGTTGTATCCCAATATGGCTTGTAAGGTTCTTCAATTGACATTCGGTCAACAAAAGAATCTGTAGCAATAAATGTTGTTAGGAAATAAAAGGCGTATTTAAACATGGTCTACTTTAATTAACCCGTTTGCAGTCAGTTACCCTAAATAAAGTGGGTATTCAATATCTTCCCAACATCATGCTAAACTCAATTTGATCCCTCACTTCGAATTTTCAATGAATTAAGATGGGTCTACGACTGAAGTCTCCGATGATCAGAGAATCAAGCGTGGAAAACGGAATCACATCACGCTTGACTCTGATGCCCATCTTTATTAATTTACATTCTCTTTGAGGAACAAGTTTAGCGCCTCATTATATACAATATCAATTTAATTCATTACGGCGCTCAAAGTGCAAGATGAACTAAATAGTATCTCTTAGCATCAACGCAGCCCCTACCCCTTACTATTTAGCATTTTATTGATGTTTAAATAACAAACAAACTATTCCATACCCATCAACATACTCTTTCTGTGCAGCTTAACTTGGTTATAGCGATTTAAAACTTCCTTATTTAGAATCATTCTAAATAACTACCTTTGTGTCGTTAATTTACTACATGTACATAAAGATTTCTAGTAACGGAATAGTCAAGGAGTTCAGCTCAGATTTATTGTCAATATTCAAAAAAACTCGAGATAAGGTTTTAGGAAAAAGCTTTATCAAGTTAGTTAAAAACGATATGGACAAATTAATTATTGGGGCTCGTTTTCTTAAAATTAAAACATCATATGGTCAGGGAGAAAAGGTGTACAAGTACATAACTAATGGTGTTCCAGTATGGATAAAGTGGCATTTCACACGTTCTGAAAGCAATGATTTAATAGTCATTGGTGATAATATTACTTGTAAGGTAAAATTTAAGCCTA
>JABSPR010000379.1 GCA_013214975.1 Flavobacteriales bacterium | reverse complement strand
GTATTATTCAATAATCATTGCATTGTTTTGGTTCGAAGGAAAACAACAAGATTTTATATACTTCCAATTTTAAGATTTGAAAAAATTTATAATTAATTCAACCATTTTTCTAATTCCTGCATCAATTTATATATTGTTTGCATTGTTCGCGTTGCCTCAATTATTATCCATTAAAAATGGACCAAACACCTATACTCAAATTGAAAAGTCATTTACAAATGCTGTCCAAAAAGAATATGAAATATTCATTCTTGGGAATAGCCGGACTTATCGTGGAATAGATCCCGATCAATTCGCCCCTCCAACATTTAATTTTAGCCACGATAATGATTCCTATAACCAATCCTACTATAAACTAAAGTTCCTGGAAGATCATAAGATTACTCCAAAATGTGTTGTGCTTGGTATCGACTACTTCACGTTTGGCTATAAATCCGGAACGAGGAATTATGTCTACGCTGAGCTTCTAGGGAACGAATACCTGAAAGATTTTAAACACTCGGTACTATTCTATAAAGTTGAGCGGCTAAGAGAAAAGCTTAACCCTAAACTTCTTTTTAATTTATTCCCAAAGAAGACATTGCCCTATTTAAAAACAAATGGACAATATATACAGCCGGGGGTTCCAAGTGTTACAGATCGTGCAATTCGAAACTGCTACATGAGCCCGTTTCAGTTAACCTATTTTGAGAGAATAATTAAACACTGCCAAAAACAAAGCATTCAACTTTTTTTAGTGATGCCACCTGTAAGACAGAAGGAATTGTCGATATATCCGGATTACGAATTGGTTGATTTCGATTCAACGATACAAAGTTACTGCGATGATCAAACGGTATACTATTTAAACTATAGTTTGGATCCGACCTTTACTATTAAAGACTATTATGACATAACACACCTCAGCTATGAAGGGTCTAAAAAACTATCTAAGAAGATTAATGCGAGAATTGAAGAGCAAGGGATCTTAAAACGGAACTAGCGTATTAGATCCTCCACCGAAAACAGGTTTCGAATCTTCAAAAGCTTTTGCACCACATTCTAGCCACGCCTTAAACTGATCCACATCCGACCCATAGCTATAGCCAATCGGATTAGTTAAAAGCTCCTCGTTATGATTTAATATTACGTACAAAGGCTGCGTACTACTCTGAAATGTCAAGGCTTCCAAGGTTGCCCATCTGTCGCCAACCGTTCTTAGCTTTTTCTTCTTAGTACCACCGCCTGATGTCGGAACTAAAACAACTTCTTGTTCTTCACCAGCTATTGCCGTTCGTTCATCCACATATAAAGAAATAACAACAAAATCATTATTTAACTTCTCTTTAACCTCGTCTAGCACCCACACGTTGTCTTCCATCTTACGACAGTTAACACAGGCCCAGCCCGTAAAATCTAGCATCACTGGTTTGTCATTTTCCTTTGCATAAGCCATGCCTTCTTCGTAGTCTTTAAAGACTTTCACCTCATGTTCGTGCTCTACATATGCATAATACATTGGTGGTGGAAATCCGCTTAACAAGTTATGGTTCCACCATTGCTTACCTAAAATTCCTGGAACTAAATAAAGTGCAAATCCAAGAAACAAACCAGCGAATGCTAGTCGACCACCAGACAATTTCGTTACTTGGGAATCGTGTGGAAATTTGATTTTCCCCAGCATATAAAGACCTGCTGCAACGCTAACAATAAACCAGAAAACAAAGAATGTTTCTCGTTTCACTAATCCCCATTGTTCTACCAAATCAGCGTTAGATAAGAACTTAATAGCTAGCGCTATTTCTAAAAACCCAAGAACAACTTTAACTGAATTTAACCATCCGCCAGATTGTGGCAACTTAGCTAACATACTGGGAAACGCTGCGAACAACGCGAAAGGCATTCCAAGTGCTAATCCAAATCCAGTCATTCCCATGGATAACTTAACAGCCACCATTTGAAATTCCATTCCGGCAAACGAAACTACATCAGCGCCTTCTGATGCCAACGTACCCGCTAGTAAAGAACCTAATATAGGACCAGTACACGAAAACGAAACGATGGCCAAAGTAAGTGCCATAAAGAAAGTTCCGATTATGCCACCAACGTCGGACGCCGAATCCATTTTATTCGCCCATTTTTGCGGTAATACCAATTCGAAGTACCCAAAGAATGAAAAGGCAAAAACGATAAAGATGACAAAGAAGCCAAGGTTGAGCCAAGGGTTCGTAGAGAGCATACTCAATATTTCAGGGTCTACATCCGGAGCAACTAAAAATGGAATACTCAATAAGAAGTAAATTACCATGATAAAGAATCCGTAAGTTGCCGAGCGACGAATCGCTTTACCCCTATCCTCGCTACCTTTCGTAAAGAAACTTACCGTTAAAGGAATCATTGGAAAAACACAGGGCGTTATTAAAGCGATTAAACCGCCTATCATTCCAAGTATAAAAATGCTCCAAAGCGACTCTTCTGTTTTGTGCTCTTCACCACATGCCTCCACCGGATTATCCATGTCGACGTTACAAATAAAGTAAGGGTTGTCTTCGCAGTTAACACCGCCAGTTACTTCACCGACATCCACATCTGCAGCACCGCCGGCAGTTAGCAAGAAGTCTTTAAACTCTGGAGGCAAACATCCCTCATCGTTACAAGCACTGGACATAATACTTCCTTTGATCGTAAAGTTTTCGGGATCATTCAGCATTACTTTCTGAATAAACTTAGCCTCGTTTTCGAAATACAAGATGGTGATCCCAAGTAATGGGTCGTCTTTCGAATGTGACTCGCCTTCTATAACGCTATCAATTAATGCATAGGAATCATGCGGCTCGAAAGTCATGGCGGTGCCAAGCATCTCACCAAAACCATCTGCTAAATGTCGAGAATAAATGTGCCACTTACTATCTATAAAGGATGTAAACACAACCTCAGCCTCGTTGCTTCCTTCTACCTTATTTATCTCCCACGTCCATTTTACAGGTTCTACAATTCCTTCAGAAAAGGTATTAATGGAAAATAAGGATAGGCAAAAAAGTAAAAATATCTTCAGTCTCATCTTGTAATAATTCTCGCTATAACGGCTAAAAAAGACATTTCATATGTCGTTCTTACTTCGAAGATAATTCAATTCGATAAACATTTTTAGAAGAGCTACTCACTTTGTATCTATTATCAATTCGCTGACCAACAATCCAAGCTATATCGCCCCCCGACATGAGCAACCAAATGTTCTTTTTCTCATTCAAGTTTAGCTTCTGATCGATAAAAAAATCGGAGAGTTTTTTCTTGGTTTGCATACCTAATGGAACAAACCGATCGCCATCTTCCCATTTTCTCAAAGTCAGAGGAAACGATAGCTTATCCATATCCAACATTGCAATATTGGGGTTCCTTTCTATTTCAATTTCCTTTGCAGGTTCTCGTTTCATTTCAAGTCCAACCGGATTTTCTATACTCGTATCCGAAGATTGAATTTGATACTCAATTGCCGCATCGTCCGCAGGAATTTGCGTAACAATTAACGTATCTCTATCCTTGAGCAATTGATGCGTTATTGTAAGAAATATTTTTCCTGGCTCACTATCTAGATGTTCTATAATTGTATTTACATCCGACCCATTAAAACCGTATGACTTCAAGAACTCAAAAAGATAGAATCGAATTGGATCATAGCTTTTCAATAACGCAATATTAATATTCACCTGATTATTGGTGCAACTTATCACTTCATTTATAAAAACACCCAACTGCCTTTTCACGATAGTTTCGAGGTCTTTTATTTGTTCTATGTTTCCTGCAATTGCTTTCCTGAAACTTGGGTTCAATTCTTCTAGAATAGGTATAATATCTAACCTTATCTTATTCCTTAAATATTTGTTTGAAGCATTTGTAATGTCTTCGCAAAAAACAATTTTATTCACATCCGCGTAATCCAATATCTCTAGCTTGGTAGCAAAAAGCAAAGGACGAATTAAGTTTTGTTTCTCTGGGAGTATACCATGTAAGCCTGCAATACCAGTTCCTCGAACTAAATTTATCAGAAACGTTTCTACCGAATCGTCTTGATGATGTGCCGTAACCAAATAAGCGTATTTGTTCTCTTCTTGTAATCCATCAAACCATTCGTACCTCAAATCTCTTGCGGCCATCTGAATAGATATCCCATTCTTTTTTGCATAGGCTTCTGTATCGAAAATCACAGAATGAACTTCCACTCCGAGCTCCTCAGCTAAATCAACAACGAACTCCGCATCGCTATTAGAATCGTCTCCTCGTAATTGAAAATTACAATGTGCGATGGCAAACTGCATGTCCTTCTCCTTAAATAAATGAGCTAAAACTACAGAATCTACTCCCCCGCTAACCGCAATCAAATAGGTAGGATTATCATCGAGGAGGTCTAAAGAATCAATAAAATGTTCGAATCGATTAAACATAAGTTGAAGTTAAAACTTGCTTTATCGCATGGCCTTTTAATAGACATTCCTCGTATTCCTTTTCTGGATCCGAATTAATTGTAATAGCGCTTCCTGTAGAAATACTTACATAGTTAGATGATTCGTTGTAAAGAATACTTCTAATAACAACGTTAAAATCAAAATCGCCATTTGGCTTTATATACCCTACAGAGCCTGAAAACAAACCCCGGTTTGTTTCTTCGTATTCCTCTATTAACTTCATTGCCCTCACTTTTGGCGCACCAGTCATCGATCCCATCGGGAACGCATTTTTGATGGCATCCACAAAGTGAATGTCCTCATCGATCTCGGAAGTTATCGTTGATATCATTTGATGCACGTGCTCAAAACTGTAGATCCCAAATAATTCCTCTACAACCACAGATCCCAATT
>JABSPR010000378.1 GCA_013214975.1 Flavobacteriales bacterium | reverse complement strand
ATGAAAATTAATAACTTAACAAGCTAGAGAAATGGTCCGACAGATGGGGAGTACTATAAAGTGCTTTCTGGTAGTTTCCCATTACCTTATACTTAATTCCAATATTGTTAAAGTAATACGCTTTTGATAACTTATAAAAACGTTCACTCTTTTTATTTTGCTTCATGCCTAAATTAACATCTGCAATCGAAACAATTCGCTCGTTCAACTTGATTGAAAATTTAGAATCCGTCCCCCACATGATATCATACCAACGTTGTATATGAGGAATCAGTACGGTATCACTATTATTAGTCCCTCTATTAATCGCTTGATTGAATCGACTTTAGCAGCATCAGATCTTTGACCGAAGCTTGAAAATGCGAAAAAAGCAAAAATGAACGTATTTTTTTTTTATCCAGTAATGAAGGTTGATTTAGTACCAAAAATCGGCATTTATTTTGAATATGAAACCACCTTTATCAAATTCGATAATTGTTTTTATAAATTCTCTTTGCGAGCCCTCTTAGTGCGTACCAACTGATTTTTTAATACCTTTGTATTAGACATCGCTAGGACTTAGGTCAGCGATTAGTTCTTTGTTTATGGGGTCGTATTGGATTTGACAGCGATAGCGTTGTTAGGTGTAAGCATGTCGAGCAATGTGGTGAGTCTCGTAAAAAATTAGTCACAAACTATAATTGACAACACGTCATATAGACTTGCTGCCTAATTTGACTCAGTCGAATTAAGCTTAATCTCGTGGAATAATAGTACACAGACAAGTTCCCTCTCCTACCTTTCCGCCTGTTAATAGTAGGAACTAGAGGGACCAATCATTTCAGGATAGTGTTAGTGATGCTTCTAAGCTGACATGAAACTCAGAAGATAAGTGTAATTATTGGGTGTCTTTATCCGAGGTTATATCGAAAATTAATTAAAGAATAAACATGTAGAAAGCTTGATTATTCGTCGTTTGGACGAGGGTTCGAAACCCTCCGACTCCACTTTTAGCCTTGTAAGTCATTGATTTACAAGGCTTTTTAGTTTTCACTGTCAGTTTTACTGTCAGAAGAACCTTATTAAAGACTCAACTAGATGACTCTATTTATTAAAAATTATTTTATTTCTTATCTCTGTAATTGCGAAGAATCCATTCATCATACCATAATTTCACTTTTTCATCCAAATTCATTAAAGGAGATTAAAGAAAGCAGGAGTCGCATCAACCCAAACATGGTAAAGGGAACTTCAGCAAGGATTCCAGAAAAATTAATTGATTCTTATAATCTATCAATACAATCGAATGAACTCTTAATTAAGCTTGAACTATTTGGCATTACAGATGAATTGGCAAATCAGGACTTTTTAGAGGCTCTTAAATTAAACAAAACGGAAACTCAAGATCAAATAAACCAAAAATCAAGAGATCCAATTGAAAATGGAAGTTTTCCTACTAAACCATTTTATACTTTAAGTCAAAAATTAAAATTCTATGACAATTCAAATATTCAATGTTTTTTTGAAGCAACAAAAAAGATAATTGACAATAATTTGACCCACGTAATTGAAGAGTCCATATCAACAAGGGAACAAAGCGGTATCGATACAAAAATTATCATTCCCAGAAACATCACAAACCCTTGGGAGATGATCCTTATTGATTCACATTTCGAGGAATTCCCACACTTAAACAAACTATGCCTATTACGAAATTTATTAAGATCAACTAACGAAAATGTAAGAATAGAATGCAGAATTGACCCTACCGATTTTCGTTCACCTAACCATCAAAAATTAATTTCTCTTCTGCATGATACGGACAGATCATTCTCTACATCATATCAAAAAGGCAAGAAAATCTCAATTTTCACAGAAGGTAAAACAGATGCCAAATTATTGGAAAAAGCATTTGGAATGATGTACCCTTTTTTAACTGATGCCTTTGATTTTGACGGGCATGTTCACTTTGAAGGTGGGGCTACTTTATTAAGACAAAGAATCGAAAGCCTTATCGGCATGAACTCAACATTTAAAGTAATTGCAATGTTTGACAATGACGGAAAAGGTAGATCGGAACAATCCAAAATAACTAAGAATAAATTACCCCACAATATAAAAGCAAGTAATTATCCTGACGTCAATTTTGCCAGAGCCTATCCATGTTTACGAAATAGTCAAATATCTAACGAAGATATCAATGGTACAGGAGCGTTTCTTGAATTATATCTTGGACAACAAAATATTCTCAACGGCGACAAGGAATTACCTCCAATGATAATCGATCCTAAAAATCAAGGGAGCTTCGTTGATACACATCGAAAAAAAGCTATTCAACGGAACTTTGAGAAAAATTTGATTGAGTTGAAACATGAAAGCCCTGAGAATATAATCTCAAAACTTCCTGAAACTAATGAGATATTCTTGCACATATTTGAGCTGTGTAAGAATCAGTAGCATTACTCTATTTTCAATAAATCACTCACGCTTACTTCTAGCCCTTCGGCAATCTTCAAAAGAGTTACATAAGTTGGGTTTGTTCTCCCCGCCTCTAATCTAGTAATAGAAGTATAATCTTGATTAATAGCAGCCGCCAAGTCCAACTGGGTCATTCCTTTGCTTTTTCGCAATTCTTTGATCCGTTCTCCTAACTTTTGTAATTCCTTTTCTCGATCCATAATACAAGATTGTTGAGAAAAAACAGAACACTATAAAACATATATGTCAGGTTTTACTATTTTTATGACAAATATGTCAGGTATGAAAGAGATTATTTGTTCGTTAATTGAAGATGATATTAAGCATACTCAGCTAATGCAGAAGCTTGAAATGGCAGGTTTCTCTGTGCTAGATCATGATTTGAAGTTATCCGATACGATATTCAAACTAACAGGAATTGAGGAAAGTCCTTTTGTTGAGGAACTATCTAAAGGGTACATTAAAATCGTTGACAAGGTTGATTTAGATTCTGGAAACCATAACATTAAACAAATCTTAAATTCAAGTCACAAATGCAACTTTTAGATTAATGGGTTAAATAGCTT